>DULR01000006.1 GCA_012840245.1 Clostridiaceae bacterium | reverse complement strand
ATCACCTTGAAATCCTTATTACATGAGCGTTTCATGTATTTATATTATACCATGATTGTTATGTCCTTAACTACTCTTTTAGATAAAAAAAGCCCACTTTTCAGTGAGCTTTGTCTTCAGTCTGAAACCCTTTCTCTGAAAGGGTTTTTGTATTTTGGAAAGTTAGGTAAAAAAAGATGCCACTGTATTATTGATAAAAACATCAAATGGTTGGTATGGATCTTCGTTTTGCTATTTCATTATATACTCGGACAAATTGAACACGAAAATCTTCTGCCTGTTCAAGATGATGTTCCAACCAGCACTTAAAGATATTGTTTCCCCCACGTCCCCAAAACTTTTTCTGATTATTAAACCAAGCCTTCATTTTATTCCTGTCATCGTAGCGCCCACTTGTCTGCTTTGATAGTTCTTTTTCGAAGACTTGCTTTGTATATCCTAAATCATTTTTCCAAAAATCATGATCAGGCGGAAGTTCTTCCAGCAACTGACGAAAAACATTTTCCGGGTTAGCATTACCAGGCAAGCATAAAACATTATAAGAGGTTCTAGTCGGCTTCTTATCACCATCTAAAATGATTATGCTATTTCTAAATTCGGGTATATTTTTCTCTGCAAGAGAACTCAAAAAATTGCCGCCAAACGTTGCATCACAGAAATTAAGATATTTAGTTTTTTGAGGCCCTAATAGTCTTTTTATAAACCAAGAAGCTTCTGCATCTTCACAATATAGGTTAATTTTAGGAATTGGTAAGGGTGAAATAGTAGCCATGTTTAAATCGCTCCTAATACGTTGCATTTGAGGCGCTACTATTAAATCTAGCTTTCCATAAACATTGGTAAAGTACAGCACCTCTGTATCATTATTATTATGCTGTCTTTTCTCTATAATATGCTCTAAGGTATCCAAAGAATGTGTTGTAAATACAAACTGTAATTTGTATTTTCCTGCAAGCTTATAAAACAGATCCACCAGATGTGCTTGTGCTGCAGGAAACAAAGTTGCATCAAGCTCATCGATTAAAAGAATTCCACCTTTGTATCCTTCGCCAAGTTTGGTTTTCAGACGGTCAAAGGATATGATTGCGCCTAAAATTTGGCCAATATTGTCTTGTCCAGCAGAATTAGCAAAGTAATCATATTTTTCTGAGTTTACTGCTAGAGTATCCTTTTGCAGCTTAGAGGTAATCTGGATAGGAGATACTTTCTCCTGCGGAAAAAAGATCTCTTTGTACCACTTATTAAACATCTCTATTTCAGTTTGAGTAAGAGTAGGTATTGACTCAGTAATTTCTCTCAATTCACCAATTGGGTATGTCCGCTTGAGTCCAAGATATATTACCGGATAATCTAAATTTCCATCACCTTTTCCTCTGGTTTTTCCTACAACCAAACGGATATGTGATGTATCACTTGAAGCACGCTTATATGATTTTATATATTCAACATTTTTGCCAAACAGAGATGAATCATAAAACTCAATCTGATATTCATGTTCCCCTGGCAAGTCATAAGTCTTTGAAAATTTAAAGATATCGGAGAACTTGGTTGAAAAAGGTTTGTTAAAAATGGTTCTTTCGCTTTTTAATCCAAAGGGTTGCCCTATCATTCCCAATAATGTTGATTTGCATGTGGCATTTTGTCCGGCAATAACCGTAACCTTTTTCCCCAAGGGAATAGTCAATTTTTTCATTGCTCTAAACCGTTCTACATACAAAGATTTTATCATCTTTATGTATCCCTTGCTTTCCGTGCTTATTCTATAGTAACTGCTGAATATTTTCCTTCTGGAACAATAAAGTTATTGCTGAAGGCCAACATTTCGCTGCCTTTCACTTTCTGGGATGCAGTATAGCTTAATGTCAGTAATCTTTTTTCAACGTTACGATACATCTCTACAATTTGGGGTGTATAATCATATGTCAGCATCCATTTGCAATTCAATTGTTGAATGTATCGAGCTAATTTTTCGTGATCCTCATGTGTATAATGATTCACATAGAGTGCAGAACCCTGATTGTAATAGGGGGGATCGAAATAAATCAAAGTGTGTTCGTCAATATTGGGAAGAATATCATTAACAAATGCAATTGAATCTGCACAATGCAGAGAAATTCTATCCCGATATAAGGCGATCTTTCTAATTCTTTGAATTAGGTCTACCTTGTTAAATCTTACATCCATTTTCCAATCACCCGATTGGTCTTTACCTCCAATAACTCCACCTTTAATAATGCCAGATCGATTAGTTCTATTTAAAAAGAAAGTCGAGAACGCTAAATCTAAAAGCTCAGCATGTTCTTTATTTAATTGGATAGCTTTCTGCCTTTCCCATTCTTCCATCGTAATTCCAGTTTGTTCAATTCTATCACATAGTTCATCTGTACGGTTTATTACGCAATGCCAAAATGAATAAATTGATCTATCGATATCGTTAATCACTATTTGATTTACATATTCATTAAATAACAAATAAAGCGCTACGCTTGCGCCCCCTGCAAATGGTTCAACATACGTTCCACCTTGTATATCATTCAGAATAACCGCATCTCTAACAAATCCAGCCAGTTTTCGCTTGCCTCCCGGATAGCGTAGTGGCGAATAATGCTGCATAATAAGTCACCTCCATATCTGTTCAATAAATGGCCATATGTCATCCCATGCGGATTTTAAATCTGTTGAAGACGGAGTTACGTCTTTGTTATGTACATATGAGTGAAAAGTTCTTACAGAGTGAGTCTGATTTTCACTTGCAGTCATCTGCCTTATGGCTCTGAGTTCGTGCTTAGTCATAATTTTGTTAATTTCGAAATAAGACGCAACTGCATCTATTTTGTGAGATAACTTACTATCCACACTCAATTTAGAATCAGCAAGGCCTTTTCTTGTGATGAAACAATCTACACTCAATTCTATAAACACTCTAAAAAGAACAGCCACGGCATTAGGATAATCATCAATAACAAGAGATTTCAGCTCATTAAAAATCTTTAATATCCTTGCATGTGTAATGGTTAGTTTATGGTGAGAAGGCACAAGGGTCTTTCTGTTTACATGATAACTAGACGCCTTCTTCTGATTATTATCTTTATTCGAAGCTGCGTTGGTCGTAGATGAAGACTGCTGCTCTCCATTTGTTACACCATTTGCAGAATAATCCCCATTTGATAGTTTGGGTGTGTGATAGCCTGTGTTATTGGTATCCCCCATAGTATCACTATTCTCGGAGTTTTGTCTATCAGCAATTGCACTATCCTCCTGTTTGAGCCGCACCTTCAATGATTCTATGTATTTAATACGATCCTTTTTCAGGTATATAGTCCCTACATTAAGGTCTTCATAAACCAAATCGTTAAGTACCATTAGTAAAAACGGATTAATACCATTTATTAGTTGAAGCTTATTATCAACAATCTCAAGTCCCAAAAGATTTCGAATGTCAGGATCTCCTATAAGACGGTCAAAATTAGTTTTCTTAATATCTCCTAATCTATCCTTTATATATTGGGGAACAGCTTCCATGCGTCGTAAATCATCCAAAAAAGTCAATCTCATGTCTGGCTTTCCTTCGGCAATCGCACGAAAACGGCTTGTTTGCTGACCATCCCAGCTTACAGTGCCAGCACCTTCATTTTGGCCTGTATGCTTTAAGCGAACCCATTCGTTAATTTCGTCTTCGCTCTCCAAAACAACACATTGAATATTTTCCAATAGATCTTTATCAATAGTCAAACTTAATTGTTGAAATTCTTTCTTTAGTTTTGGAAAGTCGGATGGAATTAAGGATGGCTCATTTACTAACTTTAAAGCTGTCACGCGCCGATTACCCTCACGTACTACCCATTGTTTTTTATAGGGTTTCACAAGAATAAGATCGCTGGGATTAAGTCCATAAAGAGATATATGTCTGGCTAACACGACCAACTTATCCTGTTGGTCACGAATCATAGCATCAATTGCTTCCGATTGATGTTCTACAGGATTAAAACGCGGATTGCTAGGATTAAGCAATAGATTGGTAATATTTATTTTTTTGTAAATTGGATTACTCATATCTAAACGTCTCCTTATCCTTTCTTCCGGGTTTTCCTCTTATCATCTGGTTTTTTCGCATCAGCGGGTATAGCCCATGCATTACCCAGCCGAAACGCTCCATCTATTCTGTTTTCAGAACATAATACTTGTACACGCCGGTCTGACAGTCCCCATTTTTGAGCAGCAGCTTTCACACTTATGTATGCACTCATGTCAGACACCCCATTTTACCATAATTATCTAAATTATATTATATGCGGAGATGCGAATAAATGCAATGGCTTATTCACTTTAATTAGAATAAACTCGACAAATAACTTCTAAAAATTCACATGCTTCACAGCTATAAAACTTTAAGCACAATAAACAATCATTTCATTGCCAATCCTTTATTTATTGCTTCCTGGATGATCTTATGGTAACAAACGCCCATTGGATTATTCTCTTTGCAATTAGAATTTTTTGGTATATTTTCCTACTGCTTCGCCTTTATTATTGCAGACAGGGCAAATCTCTTGGTTTGAGCTAAATCCTGCGAACAGCATCCGCAACTGCACGCATTATTGTTTTTTTATCATGGTAGCATCCCCCGCTACTTTATTTGATTTTCAAGCATGTCTTTAGCAGATCATTCCTAAAGTCAATGTCAAATTCCCTGTAATGCTGGCTTTCTCCCCATTGCCGCATTGATTCATGTTCCGGGTGCTTAGGGTCATTCCATGCTTCAAGAAATTCTTTATAACCGCCAAGGCCACCTACATCTTCCGGCGGACAAGCTCCTTCGCCTTCAAGAATTATAGGGTAACCAAACTCATAATCTTCTATGGTTTTTTCCAGTTCTATTTTATGTCTCCAGTAGTCGCCAAAGTCGTAAATGTACTCTAGGGTCTTATATTTTTCCAGATACTTATCAATTTTGACCGTTTGAGGCTGTCTAACGTTTGTTTCAATTATCCTGGCTATAATGCCATGAGGGTCTTCCTTTTTTGTTGGCTTTTTGTTTTTATACTTGGCAAAGTAAAATTTGAATTCCTCATAGGATTCTTCGTCATTAGTAATTCTGAGTTTCTCCTGCGGGAACTCAAACTCATAAAGATGATAATCCAGCCAACCCATTGAAAATTGTATTGTGTCATGCAGGCGTCTGAAGGTAACATCCGCCGGGATAACTACCCTTCTCCATATTAGCGGTTCGGAATCAATTAATTCGATTTTTATCTGAAAGGCTTTCATCACTTTCACCTGAATTCCTTTCCGGTTATTCTTTTAATCATCTTGCAGAATTGCTTCCATTCTTCCGGAAACTTATTGTTGCCATACTTTTTTACGGTTCTCCCGCTAGTAATTATTTCAATACTCCATTGAGTACCATCACAGATTCCGGGTTCTATGTACCTGGCTTTCCAATTCAGCAAATCAATTTCTTTTAAACACTTCATAAATTCTTCTGCTGTTTTATTTCGGATGGATCTTGTACTGGTTTCTTCAGAACCGCCCTCTTTGAACAGCCACATAGTTTTAAGATTTGTCAAATCAATAGTTACATGATAATACCCGCCGAAGTAACCACCCACTGATGCTTTAAGCCCTTTTATCTGGCCGTATGCGACGTCAAGCACCTGTTCCCGGTTCCACTCATTATTACAATCCTTGCAGTGGTATTCCGGACCTCCTTCTATAATGCAACAACCACCCAATTTTACTTTTCCGGCTTCCGCTTCCTGAAAAAGCTTAAAACTTGGCATGCCATATACAATTTTAACCGAATTCTTAGACCCGCATTTAGGGCATTTTTTATAATTAACAGCCACTTTTCCACACCTCTTTGCTACGATAAACTAATCGCCCCACATTACAAACCTTGTTGAGCTCATTTAGCCCCATGCCTCTCCATGCTCGCCGGTTTTGAGCATTCCAGACATATCTTGCTCATCATCTTCTCTATGCAATCATCATCCTCCAGAAAAAGCACATTCCTGCTTTCAAACTCAGGTCTCTTAACTCCAAAATGGGAGCTGGCATCTGCAGCCGGTGTGCCGGACATGATGAAGGAATTCAAAATAATCTGCTTTTCGGTGCAGGTCGGCTGTAACTGGGCTTCCTTTTCCTTTATAGTCTTGTAAAATTGTATTTTGGGATTATTAATATTCTTTTCCAGCATCATAATGCCTTTTGGGTCAATAAAGGTAATATACTGCTTGTCATCTTCGGCAATCCACATAATAAAGTCCGGGTAAAAATTTCCTGCTTCAAAAAAACCAATACCAGCTTTGCTCTTATTGCGGAGCAGATACAACCTCTTTTCTATAAAAGCAGATGGATTATCATCGCAATATTTCTTTAGCCTGTCAATAAACAGCTTTTCATCGCTGTTTAGGCTTACAGGCGAAACCTCGATACGGATTCCTTTATCTATAGAGATAAGGGGAGTATAAAGGTGGCTGTAAAAATCAAAGTAGCGGAAATTCAAATGCTTATCCTCGTACTTGCCCAAACGCCTGTTTTTTTCCAAGGCCTCCTTGATTCCCTCAATCAGCTCTGCAAATTCGTCAAATCTCTCTTTGTTAAACAGAGTAATATTATACTCATCGATAAAATTCTTATCACTGGATTTTAGGTCTCCGTAAACCAGGTGCGGCGCTTCCCATTGGGCCTTATGATATTTAAAAAATCTGTCCAGATAGTTTTTCAGAAGCATCACACATATATCATTGATTCTGCCGATTTTATCAAAACTGTCGATTTCCATCAGCGCTTTGGGCACAAACAAAGTGTACCAGCCTTTAGTCTTAAGTATTTCGAGCAATAATGACTTTTCGATACTGATATTGTAATAAGCCTTTTGGTTTTTGCATTGCAGCAGTTCGGCATAAAGCTTATCCACATCTAAGAACGCGATATGATGTGGCTCCAATACAGCCTCGTCCTTTTGATATTTTACATCTTCACTCCTGGTAGAAGTAAGACTTTGGATGGCAGCATTATAATCAACCTTGACTTTATTTTTGACTAGGTTGTCCATAAAGCCGTCTGAAGGAGTAGTAAGGATAAGCCGTTTCGACTGCTTTTTGAAATTGATGCCGTCCTTGACCTTAATCACCTTCAGTTTATCCTTCGCATCATGAAAACGGCTTACTACAGGGAGCTTGAATTTTCTGATGGAGTCATTCAGATCCATATCTTCCTTTTCAAGATATTCTTTGAATTGTGCCATATAATCGGCTTTTACCCCAAATATAGTTAAGGTTTCTATTTTGTTAATATACCTCGGCACCTCAACAGGGTAGTCCAGTTTGGAACTGCGCTTGAGACAGTTTCCGTAACCTTTAAGTCTTACCCCCCTGCCAAAAAGCTGGATGGCCTGAGAGCCTTCGCCTTTGGCAAAGTTAATCAGCCCCATGGTGGAAACCCGCCAGCTGTTCCATCCTTCCGTAAACTTTTTAGAGCCTATAAGTATATTAATCTTGGAATTTTTATCATTTATTCTTTTAAACAGAGACTCGTTCTCAAACTGGTTTTCATCGGTAACAATCCCGGTCTTTCCTTTTTCAATATTCTTAATCAGCTCGCTGTCGCCGCCGGCGCCAACGTTGATGACCCCAAAAAACTCATTGTCGCTGCCGATCCGCAAGCCGATTTCTCCGCCCAACTGCTTTAAATTTACCAAGTGTAACCTGCCTGTGGAAGTTGCCTCAAAAACGATTTTTAACACATCGTCATAAACAGAGCCGGCATCTCGCTGAAACAGATTTTGCAAATAGGAAAAATCGCCGTAAAACAGCTCCTGTCCTCTTTCATCAAGGAGCCCGGTATTGTCATCCAGCAGCATTTTGATCCGGCTTACGGCCTTTTCTTTGTTTGCCGTAAAGCCGTTAATAAAGGCCAGGACTTCCTGCACGTCGGTTAATTCGTCCTTGCTGACGGTTTTATTCACGCTGTTACCCACAAATACAAGCAATGGCTTTTCAATATTGAAGGGGACAAAGGCCCCTCTATCGCTCTGATAAATTTTCATTTGCTGATAAAAACTGAGCAAGCAACCCGTTAAATACAGCTCCTGCTGTTCTCTGGAAAGACTCTCTTTCAGGTTATAAATACGGTATTCCTTGCCATAGCCGTCGTTATAGAAGTACTTATAGGAATAGTCAAATATAATGGCCTTGCCGTACTGATGAGCAAGAGCCTCAGCTTCCGATTTTGTTTTTTCCTCCTTGATAGCCTGCTTAAAAGTCGCTGAATACTCAAAGGAAAACCCGTTCTCCGACAACCGGCTGCGAAAATCGTACCACATATTTCCGGAGAGTCCTTTGTGGCCTTCATCAACCAGGACAAGGTTGTTCTGCTCGAAACTGTCCACAGAAACAGTTTTCACCTTCCCCTGCTCTTCCAGCTTGTTGATGTCGATAACCAGCACTTCGTCTTTTTCCTGCAGGGTATCCTTTTCAAAAAGGCGGCAGCGGATGTCTGAAAGCTTCATTTCCTCAATGTGCTGGTGCGATAAACCTTCATTGGGCGTAAGAAGAATAATTTTATTTAGGGTCAAGCTTTTGTTATATTCCTGCGCCCTCTTAAAGTAATGTTGGAATTGCAGGATATTAGCATGCATGATTAGGGTCTTGCCGCTGCCCGTAGCGCACATATAAGCAAGCTTGTTCAAGCTGTCCGCTGTATAATCTGAAATTGTTCCTCCATCGCTTCCAGAATTGAATTCATGCAGGAAATTATTTAAGTCGGCAACAAAGTTTTCCCTATCCAGGAAATACCTGTCGAGATACATCTCGGTAAAAAGCAAAGCAAGATACTGGAAATATTTTAGGGTAAGCCCGCCTCGACCCTCGCCGATATGCTGGACATAACGGAAGATGTTTTCATCATACTCCTTCAGCTTGTCCTTATTTAAAAAGCCCAGCTTAACATACTTGCGTACTATAAATTCATGGAAATAGGAGGTGTTCTCTTCGTTATACCCTTCCAAATCGGCAGACCGCATATCTTCCGCCAGTTCCCTGAAATCTCTTTTGCCAAAGAGGAAAAGGAAGTATTTGTTGAGCACCAGGCAGTCATTGAGATTGATGGCTTTATTTGCTTTCTTGGTCCTTTTTGCCCCCATCATCACACCCCCTCGAACATTCTCTTCTTAAATTCAAGCTCGATTAAATGAACCTTCCACTGCTCTTTTTCGCCCTTGAGGTTTTCCAGATTGTTATCTCCATTAACATAGATAATGTCGAACTCTCTGTTCTTTGTTTCTGCGCGGTATTTCACAAAGAAAGCATCCAAAGCAGCGTTATCGGCTGCCAGATCGTTGGTAAGATTACGCCAGATAACAAGAGCTTTATCCCCATTAGGCATAATGACTTCCACTGTTTTAAAGGTATATTTCCCTTCCTTGTCTTCTGTGAGCATTACTGCATTTTCATATTCACCCTTAGGATCAGGGACGGCATTAAAACGGGCAGCAGCTTTTTGTCTCGTAACAGTAAGGCCAAGGAGGTAATTAAAGGTTTCCACCAGGTCAATGGTTGTTTCTTTTGTCTCATTATTTTCAGCAATTTTCATTTTATAGGCAAAAGGCTCCTTAAAGCGGTCAAGGCTTAAGAGGCTGCCCCTGCTTTCAATGTCCAGCATATAGGATACAAGGTACTCGTTAAGGAATTTTGCATCCATCCTCAGCTGCTTCTCCTGCTCAGGCGTGCGGCTAAGCTCGATATTATTCAATGTATCCTCATAGCTTTCCAGACGAATGTATTTAAAAATCTGTGAAACACCGGTATTTCTGTTTTGTGGCTTGCCGTCCTTCCAGTCTTTAGCGTAGATAACCTTTTTAATTCTCGGCTTGGTAACTGTGTTGAAATAATTGCCCATTTCCACAAGGATATATTTACGGTTGCCTCCGTCTTCGCGGTTAAGGTTTATTACTGCATGACCTGTTGTGCCAGAGCCAGCGAAATAGTCGAGAACGATACTATCATCAGTTACATTACATACTCTTAAACAATCAATTACTGCAAAAATTGATTTTGGATATGAAAAGACATTCAAATCCTTAAAAATATTTTTTAATAGATTTGTGCCATACGAAGTAGCGGAATATTCTTTTTTATCCCAGCAACTTAAAGGAAGCGTTCCTTCTTCATTCAAACGTGCTTTTACATAAACAGAAGGTATACCATTTCTATCATTCCGTATACAAAATTCAGTCGGATTTGATATAACACGACCAACTCCCCACTTCCAACGACGTTCAATATTATTTTCATCAATAGGTAATGAAATCATTTCACCTTCTTGAGGGCTCTCTAACAATATCCATTTTTTCTTTTCTTCATCCCACTCCATATTAGGTATTCGCATATTTCCTTTTTCAATATTAATAAAAATCGGATAAAACATAGAGGGTGAGTCCGCTTTAAAACCTCCATGTTTTCTAAAATTAACCCATTCAAAATATCCTTTCTCATCTTTTTCGTCGTATCTTGCATTTTGTTCTTCTGTTCTGTCTAATCTACCTATTTTAGTTGAAGGACCAGTGGCTACAAAAATAGCATATTCATGAGCTATTGATATACCTTTTTGTGTAGATCTTCCGGATGGATTATTTTTTATTACGATATTTCCAAGTATATTATCTTCACCAAAAATGTTGTCCAACAAGATACTTAACCTTTTCATTTCGACATCATCAATAGTTACACATTCGATACCCGATTGATGCATTAGCTTTCTACTTATATGTAATCTATCGCTAAGTAGGCTAAGCCACGAACTGTGTTTATACCCATTCTTATAAATAATCTCACTTGCATTCGTATTATACGGTGGATCAATATAAACACACTTAACCTTCTCCCTATACTTCTCCTGCAGCAAATTCAATGCCTGAAAATTCTCACTGTGAATTAAGAGACCGTTTGTCTCCTCATCTAAATTATCGATACTTGCAATCAGCCTCTCCTTGAATTCCGTCGTAAAATGCTTTGTATCCAGCACAAGGTTTTTGTTCTGTTTTAAAAAATCTACGGTCAGCGGAATAGAATAGGCCACTGTCATCAAGTCCCCGGCAATCTCATCAATGGCATACAGTTCCACCCATTCCTGCCGTTGTGCATCATTTGCAGATATTTCGGGATAGAAACTCTCGTCAATTTTATCAAGGGTGATACACCAGTTTGTCTCAACCACAAACTTTTTCTTAAGCCACAGCTTTTTCTGAAAGTCCTCTATCTGCGCCAAAAAGTCAATAATGGTGCGACCTACTTTTTTAATGGCTTTCACCTTGCCCAGGTAGGCATTTACTTTCACTTCATTGTCGGTGTCCAGGTCGTCCAGGTGCATTATCTCGGCTTTTATGTAAAAATCCAGTTCCCTGTTCAAGAAACCGCGCAAATCTTTGTGGATAAAATAATCGAAGGTGTTCTTGGCGACATAGGTTTCCAGGTGCTTTTCCAGAATTGTGCGGGTCTTATTTTTATCTGTTGGAGCAGGCATGTTTATGGCCCAGACAAAGCGCTTTAAGTCGGCATTTTCTGAAACGGCGCATTTAATTTTATCAACGGCGGATTTATTTAATTTAGTATTATCTTTCAACTTGTTTACACTATCCTGCTCACTTGCAGGAACACGATATTCAAATTTTATTGCAAGCTCATTACCCTCCGCTTCCAGGAAGTTTTCATCCAGCAGAATAAATTCGCGCTTTTTGTCATCACTTTCTTTGTTGTTATTTTGCTCGGTATTGGCGTCAACCAGCTTAAAATGAATCGTATACTTTTCTCCCTGTACATCTACCTTAAAGGAATAATCCCTGAAGTTTTCGCTGGTTTTGATATAGTATTGGTCATGGTTGGCCCAGTAAAGTTTGACTTCTTCCCCCTCATAGGGAATAGCATAAACACCTTCTTTGTAGCGGCGTTTGCTGATGAAATCTCCCTCATCATAGTAACGGCTGAAAAAGTTATATAAAGCTGAATAAACATCACTTTCCAGCTCGGCAACTCCTGTACCGGAGGCAAGCAACGCCTTATATTCGGCATATTCTTCCCTTAGCTTGCTGTCCTCTACCTTAACCCCTACGCTTTCACACTGCTTCTCAATTTCTTCAATACGCTTTCTTACCTGGCTGTTGTCGGTAGCATATTTCGATAGTATGGAATTAACTTCACTGGCAAGAGTATTTTCAATGAAGTTATTGATCTCATTTTTTCGGATATTCATGATGCGGTATATGCCAAAGTCAAGATCTGATTTCTCCAACTCAAACATGTCCCTTAAAAGTTTGGTAAAGCGTTGCAGTTTTTCGCTCATTGCCTAACCCCTCCTGTCCTAGCATCTATCTTCTTTTCATTAGTCCTGGTTTCTTCTCTTTTAAACCTTGCATCTGCTGGTTTTGGGGCATCTTTAGGAATTGCCCATACCCAGCCAAGGCGCTTGGCTCCATCAACTCTGCCCTGTTCACACAGAACCTGTACCCGCCGTTGGGATATGCCCCATTTTTCAGCAGCTTCTTTCGCAGTAATATATTCCATTTCTCATCCCTCATCGAAATGTAGTTTTCTAGGCTCCAGCAATTTCTTAACCCTCAATCCCATAAAATAATGGTTTATCTTTAATCAGCTCTTCCATCCTTTTAACCACACTGTCTATTTCGGCACTTTCTTTAAAATTATTTGATTTCAATGCTTCTATATAAGATTCCAATATTTCAGCAGGTTCTATAAAACTTATATTTTCCGGCTTATTGCTGAGCATGACTTGTGCGTCTATAAATGCACCCATACTGTTGATCACAATATTAAGTAATTTCCCCGCACGCTCACAGTTTCCTTGTATCATCTCATTCCTTGCCTTCAAGGTTAAACTGCGGATATCTTCTCCCCATATGGCATAACGTGAATGAGTAGCTTTAGCCTCTTTATCACAATCATTAAAGATGGCCCGCTCCAACCTGTCCATTACCCATTCCTCGCTATTGCCCTCTTTCATACGTTCAAGAACTACTGGATTTTCCATTCTTTGGAGATTGTAAAAATCCAGTATGCATCTTATTAAAGGATTCACTTGCTTCAAATAAACACCCCTTCTTCTTGCCATCCAAAACTTTTCTACTTATTCCAAACCATCATCTTCAGCAGCGCTGGTAGACTTCGTTTCAATGGTTTTCCCTGTTGTCCGTTTAGCAATATATCCCTTGTAGACAATTTTTTTACCTTCATCCTCAACTTTTAGAGGTACATATTCGACCTGGTACCAGTACCGTTCTTCGCTAATTATCGTGACGATTTCATTTTTTGTAACGGTATATACAATTGGAGCTGTTTTAGAAGGTTCTTCTCTTATTGCTGCTTTATCTGAAACGACGGTAGCCTGATGCACAAAACCGGCTATCGTTACTATTCCACTTATTATGGTAATTATCGTAACAATTGCTTGTAAAACCCGCATAACTATAGGAGTTTTTTCCTGCCATTTTATTATTGCTGCATTTAGTCGTTGCTGCCAGTTTGAAGAAGAATAAATCTCTGTAATATCATTTGCAAGCTCTTCCTCTTCGATAGAGGTTAAAGATACCTCATCAATTTCACTATCAAAATCGTTGAATAACTGAGAATACTCACCTTCAGGAAATAAGTTTCCTAACAAATTGTTATAAGCAGAGGTATTTATTATGTTTTGGAAAAGGTTTTGATAAGTATTTAATGAATCTATAATGGACGACAGCCTGCTGTTATTAAAATTAATCCTCTCAAGGATTGCTATAGAATTCTCAAACATACTGCCTAAATGCTTTGGCATAATACCTTCAATCCTATTTGCATAAAGAATTGCCTCTCTGATTGCAGGCGTATTGACAATATCTAAAGCTCTTTGTACTTCAGAAAAAACCGCAGCATTAGGCAATACAAGCTTTTCAATACGCGGAAAGAGTTTGTCCATTTTCTCTGCGTATGAAAATGCAGAAGCAAATTCTGTGCTTTTAAAAAGATTGGCAATATAGTCTTGCTGTTGAAGCAACCGACTAATAGGCGTCTCAAACATGGTTGCCATATTAAGCCTTGATGCTATTCCTGTCAACCTACTGATTCTATCCATTTGTTCCATATATCTATTCATCGTCCTGAATGGCTTCTCCATCTTACCCTTTGACATTTCTACCGAAAGCCCCCCACCTAATCGCAAACCGTTCTGATTCAACTTACAGCTAGGCATTTGCATTCTGTTTTAACCGATATATCCCATTGACATATCTCTTAAAAGTTATAATCATACAAAATATATTATATTCGAAACTACGAATAATGGCAAGTATTCCCTTCATAATTGAAGAAAAATTTTCAATTGGTTTTTCCATCAATGGAAATATATCTAACTATAACTATGCCCGTAAGCTCATAAAGCCTTGCATAGCAAGACTTTATGAGCTCAAAATAGATACACTGAACTAGCTGCAATCGTTTTTCCCCTTCTCTTCGGCCTAAAATGAATGAGTATACAGACAACTACCCTGGTTTTCTTCTACTGCCGTTTCGCCTAATGCAATCACTTCATAATTTGCTTTACTTACACACTGATGAGGAATTTCTCCTTGTTCCGCCATGGAAGAATAGCGTGTTCCGCCTACAACAATGTGGTCTAAAACTTTGATTTCAAGAGGATGAAAAATATCAACAAATCTCTGTGTCAATGCTTTATCTTCCGGAGAAAAATTTGTGGAGCCGCCAGGATGATTATGGGCCAAGATTATTGCCCTGCAATCACATGCAATGGCATATTTCAATACCTCTCTGGGATAAACAACTGCTTGTTCAACACTCCCTTCAGACATAGTCCTTGTTTCAATCACATTATTGCCGTTATCCAGAAAGGCAACCATGAATCTCTCTTTATCCTTCATTCCACCTAAAAGAGCCAAAAAATACTGTCCCGATACGGTTGATGAATTGAGCGTGATCTTCTTCTCACTTTCGTAGATTTTCAGGAGGTTATAAGAGGCAATGAATTCATTGAGCAGTCCTATCTTTTCAAGCTGTTTTTCATTTGGTTCCATAATATGAGGGTGTTCCAAGATATTAAAGGGGTTGTTTTCTTTTGCATACTGCCGAATCTTTTTATATGGCAGTCCTGTTAAAGTTGTCAGCCCTTTTAAAAAGCTTTCGGTATGCTGCATATTTTTCTTCATGTTATGCTTGCCCCCTTTCCTCACCAAATATCTCAATAATAGTTTTTAAGCTTTTCAGCTTCTCAGAAGTCTCCTGGGATAAGTCAAGTTCAAGTGATTCGAGATGAAGAAAAAAGTTATCTACTCCCATGTTTTGAAAGCATCTATAAATTTTATCTTCAGCATCAGCATCCAATTCAACCAAAAGAGACAATAAAGCTGCACACTTTTTGTATTCCACACTCCTTGATTTTTCTAAATTCATCTCTTCTTCCACCTTTCATGCTATTTATCCGCTAAACTATTTTGTTTCTTTGTCTGATGTTGAATATTTCTTAGAGTGGGCAGTTCACTGCTTAGCTCACGGTGAGCCGTACCACAGTTCACCAAATAAACAGACTGCCCCCTTGGTGTAAAAGTAAGGTTTTTCAGAGTTACCCCATCCCTGATTTTAAAAAATACATGTTGCTGCTCTTGCCCCCGTTCTCACGCCACCGCTGCTCTTTGCAAAGATAACCGCTCTTTTCAAGGTCTGCGATGGCTCTTTTTACGGTGCTCCGTGACAGCTTCAGTTCTGCGGCGATGGTACCGATCGCCGGATAGCATTTGCCAGCCTTGTCCGCCCTGTCACGAAGGTACATGTAGACGGCTACAGCCCTATGGGGAAGCTCTGATGCATAAAGCGATTCAAAATAGCCCATCAGGCACCTCCTAATCTGTACGCAGCGGCGGCTCCATTTGCCGCTGTGTTTTTGTCTTTGTTTGCAGCCTGGACTTCAATGCTTTTTCCTGAATCTCTTCAGCAGGTGCAAGGGATATGCCGCCTTGAGCTGATGTGAAGTATGGTTCCTGTTCTACTATATCTTCTGATATGTGCCGCTTGACGATCTCCTCTTCCAGCTCTTTTTTGTCAGCATAGGCAACCTTGCGGGCGGATTTTTCCTGCAGCTCATACACCTTTTCAAACCGGATGCCCCATTCAATGAACAGCTTTAAACTTGTTTTCATAGGACAGGCGCCGGTCTTTGCGACAATGAAGCTGCCTTTGGGCAGGGTCTTCAATTCATCGGGAGTCATCAGGGGACGCTGGATCATTTGCAAGGATTGGGACGGATCATGCTTTCCCCGGGTGACCGAACCTGATAAAACCGTCTTATTGCCAAGGCTTCTGGAAAGTATCTCCGCTGATTCCGAGTTTGGGGCAAAGCCTCCAAAAATGGTGTCCTGGCAGTTGTCGATGATGATAGCGGCTCCTTCCTTGCCGTAGTTCTTTTCAAGCTGCGCAAAGCTCTGTATGATGGCCACGATGGAAACACGGCGGGAACGGGAAGCGGAAAACATCATCTCTGCACATTCAATTTTTGGTATAGTGCCGATCTCATCAAGGTACATCATGACACGGTTTTGAAGCCTGCCGCCCTGCTCATCGGCCACCGACAGTATCTCCCGGTAGAGCTGCTGGACAATGAGAGAAATTAGAAAGTATTTTGTATTGTCTTCTTCCGGCATGACAAGGAAGATGGCAGACTTTCTTTTGCAAAAACGCTCTGCATCGATGGCAGTGTCAAAACACAGTATTTGTTCCAGTTCCGAGTCCAGGAATGCATTCAACCGGGAAAGGGCTGTCGACAGGACGCTTTGCATCGCCTGCTCCGCAGTGTTTAATGCCGCTCCCGCAAACCATCTTGCCTTATGCTCTGACGGGAGCTTTTCAATAAGCAGCTGGAACTGATTTTTGCCTTTTACGCCAGAGGGAGCCAGCAAGTCCTGTATGAGCTTAAAGACCGATATGATATGGCGCTTCTCGTTTGGACAATATTCCGCCACCAATAAAATGACGGCAGTTAGCAAGCCTTCGGCTGCATCGTAGAAAAATGCATTCTGGCCGTAGGAACCTGCATCCAGTCCCCTGGAGTTGACGATGGTTTTTGCAATAATCTTTGCATATTTCTCCGCCCTGGCTTTTGCTGGGAGATTATCAGGATTGGCAAGGTATTCATCCATATATTTGTTCACAAGGTGCAGCATATTGTTGCCATCGCTGCGGGTAGGGTTTCTCAGGTCAATGACAGATACATCGTAGCCATAGTAGTCCCTGGCGATGCATCCGTAATTCCTATAAAGGTCGCCTTTGGTATCGGTGGTGATAAAACTCATCCCGCACGCACAGGCATATTCCAGATTGGGATAAAGGAAATTTGCGGTCTTGCCGACCCCCGCCGCACCGATCATCAATGCATGCACATCCCCCTGGTCTACAAGAGCGGTGACCGAGCCTGGAGCCGTTTTGCATCCCACAACCAGTCCCTGTACCTTGGGGAGGTTGATACCCTTGCGCCACCGTTCCGGCTCATAGAGTACATGAGCATAGGTCTTCTTAATTTCATTCTTCGTTGCGAACCTTGCCGTGCCATGCTGGCCGTCACCTACAGTCCTGGCCTTGATGCCATTTAAGGTATAGTAATGAGCCAGGAGAACGATAAAACCGATGACTCCAAACATAGTTGCAGCAGCTATGATTAAAGTAACCACCTGTGATGGTTGCATTGGTTTCCTCCTTCTTTTAAAATTAAGAAAGCCATGCACCAACGGTTTTTCATTCGCACATGGCTTTCTTCAAATATGCAGTTATAATATTTCTAAATGCCGGGCTGCAAAAATTCTTCGCAAACAGCCTGCATATAATCGACTTTCTCTTCATTCTGCTTTTGCAGAGCTTCTGTTCTCTGTTCCTGCTCTTTAAGATATATAAAAATTTGAGCCTTGACACAGTTTAGTGCAAGACTCATATATGACGCGATTAATTTTTGCTTATCCTCAAGGGTACGGATTCCAGATGTGTTGAGCTGAACATTAATGGCGTTGACATCCCGCTGGATATCCTCTGCTTTGATTTTCGGCTTTCCCCGGTCCTGGTGCGGATGATAGCTGTGACAGAGTTCATCGGTCAGTTGTTTAAAATTCATTGGTTTTTCAAGCTGCCGGTATTGCGCCATCACTGCAAATAGCGCATATACTGCCATGCTTAGCAGCTGTTCCATCAGGACAGCTTTTTCTCTATCGATTGACCTTGATGACTGCATGAGGGGCACTGCTTTTTCATAGAGCTCCATCAACATTTCATGAGGATTTTTCACGGATTTGATATGGTCGCACAAGTAATGAATCTCTCCGCACAGCTCTTTGCAGGCTTCAAGCTTCGGATGTGGTTTTGCCGGAATCGGTGTTATACCATGCTGCGCTTTCAGGTCCTCATTCCAATCCTTGCATGTAGGCTGCAAGCATGAAACGCAGTAGTATCCTTTCTCATGCAATATATCTGCAAGTCGCCCGGAAGCTTCTATACCGGCAGGATCATGATCAAGGCACAATACCACATTTTTAAGGTACATATTCTTTGACAACACATGAAGCATGGCATGTTCAGCCACACCGTCCAGCGCTACATAACTATGCTGCTGCCAGCCGTTCTTATGCAGGGTGATAAATGACAGCATGTCGATGGGAGCTTCAAATACATACAGAATACTGCTTGTACCAATGTAATTGAAACTGTATTTTGGATCTGAGCCTTCCACATTGCCACGGTAACCAGCAGCATTGGAATAGGTTCCCCTTTTATGTGCATGCCGGGCAGTGCCGTTTTCATCACAGCCTACAAAAACAACATTGTGATATTCCTTATCCTCATATATTTTTTTCTCTCTGACATAGTGGGTGAGGACATCCCGGTCAACATACCGCTGCTTCAAGAGGTAGGCATATACCCGGCGCATATTATCTGCAGCCTCCGGCAGTACGAATTTTTTTCGTTCTGCTTCCGGCGCCTTTTTATCACTTTGCTTAAACGCCGTACCCTGTTCGCCGCCCAGGAGCAGTGTCACTGCATCAGGGAATGAGAGTCCATAAAATTCCTGCACAAAATCAATGGCCAGACCACCTTGCCCGGTGCTGTGGCGGAACCACCGGTTGCCCCGGATTGTCACACTATCATGACGCTTCCAACGCCACTCCCTGCCGGAGCGTATGAGCTGCTCTCCCTGCCGTCTGAGAAAGTCCACAAGGTCAACGGAGTTTGCACGCTGTTTCTGCTCATCGGTAAAATGTACGTACTCTGCCATAGCCATCCTCCTTTGTCAGCGTTTCCTCTTGCCCGACCTGCGAAAATAAGCCACCCTTTTCACAGGTGGCTTCAGTCTTGAGAATATATAAGAGACGGGGAGCTTTTCTTTTTTCTGCAGGTAGTTCTTCTTCATGCGAATTCCTCCTAATAGCTTTGATGCGGCGCATGGTCGTTATATGCGTGACCTTGCGCCAGTTTTTTCTCTATGAGTTTTTTGCGGAGCTTGCGGTCAACCTGGATGAGAGGATTGCCAAAAGCTTTCTGATACTCCTCTCTAAAGATGTTGCCCAAGTGATGCATCAAGCGTGTTGCTGCAAGGAGTATGGATGGGTCTTTGAAGGAATCCATGCGTTCCAGCAAATACTTTGCATAGATATTCCCCTGTGCTGCAGCTGCTGACAGCCAATGCAACGCTGTTTCCTTATCCTGCCTGACATCATGCCCCAAAAGATACAGTTTGCCGAGGGCATATTGCGCATACTGGTTTCCCTGTTCTGCAGATTTGGTGAATAGCTCCACAGCTTTCTGTATATCCTTCTCTACATGGTTTCCTGCAAGGTACAGCTTCCCCATTGCATACTGTGCGAGAGCATTCCCGTTGTCCGCAGCTTTCCCCAGCCACTGCAATGCCTTTTCTACATTTTCATGCTCGCTGTCCGATTCAAGATAAATCCTGCCGAGCATATACTGTGCGTTGACATTTCCGAGCTTTGCAGATTTCTCAAAATATGTGGTGGCAGCAGTAATATCACCATCATCTTCTATTGATATATCCTGTTCCTCGTCCGGCTCAAAAGTGAAATGGTGACTTCCGATATTTAACGCTTCGGCAATCACCATGTTTTTAATGCTCTTGAATTCTTTCTGCTGTGAAAGCGGAAGATGCGGCGGCACCTTGTCAACATAGGTGCTTAAAACTTCATTACGCATCTCGTACCAACTATCGTATAGTTTTGCCACTCTTTCGTCCTTTGCAAGCTCATCGACAATCTGATTAACGAGCGCCTTGAGGGGAGCCTTCAGATAACCGTATTGCTTCTTGCCGGAAGTATGCTTGAGCTTTTCAGCAAGGCGGGCAATCAATTCTTCTATATTTTTATTCTCACATATCCCTGAACGAATTTGAGCAATGATGTCCTGCATGGCCTCACGGCTCTGTCTATTCAGGGCATTGCGTCGTTCCGTCTGCTTCTCATAAATCTGCATCAAGTCCTGGCGGAAGATTTCCCGCGCGAGACTTCCCCGCATGTTTTCTAATCCCTGCTTTGTGACATAGGCTTCTTTGGGATTGATGGAGTAAGCAATCAGGTGGATGTGCGGGTGATGGCTCTCATTGTGAAAAGCAGCATACCATCGCAAATTTTCCGGAGCGATCTTCATATTTTCCGCAATGATATTCCGTTGTGCCCGGAGCAAATCCTGCCACGACTTTGCACTGTCATATCCCAGCCTCTCTGCATCTTCGCGCCGGAGGGATACAATATTTGTCCACACATTTCCTGAATGGTTTGATACTTCATCAGCAACTTTTGATAGTACAACAGGTACACCTTCATCCGTAAAGAGCCCGTGGCTGCCGAACTTTTCAACTCTCGGACGATTGGCGATGTAGTCTACAAAGTTTTTCTTTTTGCCGATCAGATCGAGATTGTTTTCAAGAGCAATAGAAATAAACTCCGATGCATTTTCGCTTGTCGGATTTTTCAGATAGTCCTCGTACTCGAATAGGTCAGCAGTATACGGCAGCATTTTCAGGATTTCAGAAATCAGCTGCTGCTGGTTTTTTGTCGCAGGAAGAAGGTGAGAGCTGTCGGAGACTTTTTCAACACCCTCACGGGTGGCCACATATTCTACCAGATTGGCCAAATGTGCTTTGGGTGCATTTTTCAAGTACCGGCATTTGAATATGATCCTGGGCACAACATATCACCTTACTTACCCTTTTGGTATTTCACTGCCTCCTCAAAGGTGACGGAGCCGATGGTCTTTTTTACATCGTTAATACATTTTCCCCGGAGCTTTTGCAGCAGGGTCTCATCGATCTCAACGGTAGACGCAAGAACATTCATCATCATGGACATCTCCACCGCCAGCTTGAAAAGCAGCCGTGCAATACGGTTTTCGGAGCTTTCAACGATGCCGGAAAGGGTGGAAGTGATTGCACTGGGAAGATATTTGTTGTTTTCACCGGATGTGATATATCCGCTGTAAAAGTGAATGGCCTTTTCTATATACTCGCTCCGGCTTTTGCAGTTGTCCTTCGGGAAAAGCTCATCTACCTTATACAATTAATATTGTATTAAATCAGTGACCAAAGCCACTGTTTGACCCATCAATTTTTATAGTTAACATAACATTTTAAGCTTCATACTTTTCCAAACATCAAGCACATCATCCGGCTTCACATCTT
>DULR01000036.1 GCA_012840245.1 Clostridiaceae bacterium | reverse complement strand
TATTCTTCACATAATTCCCTCATCCTTCTTGTCTCTTCAAACATGATATCACTCCTCTTTTCTATTTTCCTTCCTCTATGATATCATGTTGTTAGTTTGCTCATACTTATCCTAACATAGGATGACAGATCCTTCGCTTCGCTCAGGATGACATCAAAAACCATGGTTTTTGATGTCACCTTGGAAGTATAACTTTGAAGCTGTTCTGTTTGATAAGGTTGATAAACCTGACCTTGCCGGTTTTTTCGAAGGCCTTCCTTATCCTTCTCATCCCCATGTCGGCTTTGACGAAACGCCTTCTTTCGTCTATGGTTATGAGACGCTGATAAAGCCATGGATTGCGTCTTTCGGGAGCGCATTCCTTCATGTGGAGGTTTGCGTTGCTGCTCTGGGAAACCGCTCCGGGGTTGATGATCTCGATATTTTTTTCTGTAATGTTTATGGTTATTCCTCTTGAAAGATCCAGATAGTCCCTGTGGACTATAGCGTTGGCCAATGCTTCTTCAAAGGCATCAAAGGGATAATCATCCCTGCGGATTTTATTTTTGACCCTGCCAATTGCCTGATCCATCATGGACAGGATATTGCCGGAAAGAATCTCTGCTTCCTTGCCGCAAATGATCCTTATATAGCAATGTGGCAAATACATTTGCGGGTTTTTGCCAAAAAGCAGCAACCCTCCGATCGTCGGAGAGTAATTGCCGTCAGACTTCTGGCTGGCAAAGCCGAAAGCGTCTAATATAACAGCTTTTGGCTGGTTCATCGAAATGTTTATTCTGTTGAAATATCGGTTGATGAGCTCAGGATCAAGATCATCCAATGAAGCATTTTTGACCATGACCGTCTCAAAGGACAATAGCCCGTTTTCCTGCATCATGGATGCCAGCTCGGAACGTCTGGCAAAATCGGTGGTCGATCCTCTCCTTATATAAAATGCTCCTGTCTGGAGCACCTGATGCGGAGCATGTCTGCTTCTGAAGATGGTCAGCACTGCGACGGTCTTGCCGTCGATCTGTACGAAATCCACATTGACAGGTACAGGAGGATCGGTCCGGTTGTAGATTATCTGCTGGATCTGCTCCTCCTGAAAGTCTTCGGCGTTAATACCCAGAATGTTTTTGGTTTTGTCTTCCACACCATAAATGATGTATCCGCGTCCTCCACGGGAATTGGCTATAGCTGTTACATCCTTCACCAGCTCTTTCTTCTCGCTTTCGGTACTGAGGTTCAGCTCAGCCTTGAAATCCAGTTTTTCGCCTTCCTCCCTGGAGAGAAGCTGCTTTAACCTTTGAGTATCCACCGATCACAATACTCCTTTATCCGCCAAATGCTGCAATATATTTGCTTTATGAGATCCCGGCCCCATATCAGTCATGGATTTTATAACTGATCCACTCAGCGAGAAAAATATCCGATTGCATCAGAATGCCGAGATCTTTCCTCATTTTTATGCCATTGAATTCTTTTTCCGAAATCTCAAATGAAACCTTGACTTCCCTGTCATTCAGCACACCGGTACAATAATACCTTGTATCCGGTCTGACCTCCTCATATTCAAGAAATTTACCAACAAGAGTTCCTTCAGGAAGTTCCCTGGAGTTCTTTTTGAACATTGCCTCTCCTGAACTGAACAAATGTTTCATATTCCCGCCCTCACTCCATATAAAATCAGTTGATATTATTCAAATTTTTTAATATTTCCAGTTTTCTGTAGCTTTTGTCATGCTGTTGGCTTATATATCTGAATGCTACGGTCGAAAAAACCGACAGCACCTTGTCTGACAGCTCAAAATTAAATATTCCACCTTTTTCGGCACATAAAACATACAACATGCCTTTCGCCGCACCCGTATCAAGCATTACGGCATCCGTATCCTGTTTTGCGCAATTCTCACATATAAATCCGCAGCTTTTGAAGCTGAAATATATACTTTCAATATCGTATGTATCACATACCGCGCAGTTGCTTACATGCGGAGGATACCCGCATATCTGCATCAGCTTAAGGGCAAATGCAGATGATATCAGAAGCGGATTCCTGCCCTTGCTCAATGCCTGGAGAGCATATAAAAGCAAAACCAGTATACGGGATGATATTTCAGAGTCTTTCGCCGCATCTTCAGCCATTTCAAGGATATGAGCAGCGTGGGTGAAACATACCAGGTCTTTGGCAAGGTTATAATAATTCATAATGACATCGCAACTGTTCAGATGATATCCGGAACTGCCCTTAAACAGGACATATTCCCCATAGGTGAGTACCTGTGTCCCGTAAGAGGAGCGGGTGCCGTTCCTTTTTGCGTTTTTGGCCGATACAGATATTTTCCCGAGATCCTCAGTTATCAAACTAAGCATTTTATCTGTATCATTATAGGACACTTCCCTGATCACAATACCTTTGGTTTTGATTAATGCCATTTCTCCAACCTGCTAATCTTTATGTTTGTAACCAAGTTCATTGAGCATGAAATCACTGTTGCGCCAGTCTTCCTTGACCTTTACCCAAAGCCTCAGGAACACTTTTGCACCCAAAAGCCGTTCAATATCCTCTCTGGCCAGCGTGCCTACTTTCTTCAGCAGGGCTCCGTTCTTTCCGATGATGATCCCCTTATGAGACTCCTTCTCGCAATATATGTTGGCATCGATCTCGATCAGGCCTTTTTCTTCTTTTTCTTTGAATCTTACCACTTCCACCCCGGTACCGTGGGGAACTTCGTCGCTCAGAAGGTGCAAAAGCTTTTCCCTGATCAGTTCCTGTACCAGAACTTTTTCGTTCTGGTCGGTCAGCATATCTTCCGGATAAAACTTTTCACCTTCGGGAAGCAGCTTATATATGGCGTCAAGGACCAGTGGCTTCGTTTTTGCATCTGTCGCACATATCGGAATGATCTCCGCAAAGTCATATATCTCATTGAACTTTGCGATCAAAGGAAGCAGGGTGTTTTTCTCCACCAGGTCGATCTTGTTTATCAGCAATATCACTGGTGCTCCTGATTTTTCCAGTTCTTCGATTATCATCATGTCTCCGGGACCTGCCGTTTTGTCGGTAGCCTCGATCATATAAAGAATGACATCCACACCTTCGAAGGCATCGAAAGCCTCCTTTATCATGAACTGGCCAAGCTTTGTCCTGGGCTTGTGGATACCGGGAGTATCCACAAAGATCATCTGATACTCATCGGTCGTCAGGATGGTACGAATACTGTGCCGGGTGGTCTGGGGCTTGTTTGACATGATCGCCACCTTTTCACCCGTCAGCAGATTCAGCAGAGTTGACTTGCCTACGTTAGGCCTTCCTGCGATCGCAATAAAACCAGTTTTGAATGCCATAGTCTATCAAATATCCTCCATATCGCTTTGTTTAAAAGAATGTGGCAGTAAATCCTCAAAAGAATAAGCTTTATATTCTCCCCGGCTGTTACTCAGATAAAGCGGCATATCGGGTGAGCAGAATTCGCTTATTACCTGCCTGCAAATACCGCAAGGCATGGTCGGACTGTTGCTGTCGCTGGAGATCGCCATGGCCAGTATCTTTTTTGCTCCGTCAGATATGGCCTTAACGACGGCTGTTCTTTCAGCACATATAGTCGCACCAAACGAAGCGTTTTCCACATTGCAGCCTGTATAAACCTTTCCGTTGTCGGCATACAGGGCGGCACCGACATGGAAACCCGAATAAGGGACATAAGCGTTTTCCTTTGCTTCAACAGCAAGGCTGACCAATCTTTCGGCTTTTGCCATATCAGCGCCAGGTCCCGTTTCATTATTCAGCATTAATATTCCCCCTGCACAATCTATTATTGATTTTATATTAATTTTACCACTTTGTGCCGTTCATTGATAGTCTTATCATGATCAGGCCATTTTAAGACATCCTCAGGAAGAAAAATTTAAAAAGATTAAATAAAAATTCTCAAAAACCTCTTGTTTTTTTTGTTATAAATGTTATACTACTTTTAAACCTAATGGATTAATACTGATTTATTGTACTACCCTCTCCTGGAATTCTGGATATGGGTCATGTTAATAAAAAGTATAATCCAGAATTTTAAGGAGGATTTTTATACCATGGCAGACAAGACACTTACATGCAAGGATTGTGGCGCTGAATTCATTTTCACAGAAGGCGAACAGGCTTTCTACAAGGAAAAGGGATTTGAAAATGAGCCCCAAAGATGTCCTGAATGCAGAAGAGCAAGAAAAATGCAGAGAAACAACAGAGCACAAAGAATATGAAGTTCAAGGAGAGCGTAAGCTCTCCTTTTTGTTTGTCAAAAGTTATTTCCCGGAGGTCACTGGCTTTTTCCGATAAAGAGGCCTTTGCCGTCAGAATCGACCAGTGCTGTATCTCCTTCTCCAAGTGTTCCCCTGATAAGCAGCCTTCCAAGCCCGGTCTCGATTTCCTTCTGAATGAAGCGCTTCACAGGTCTTGCTCCGTATTCCGGATTCCAACCGTTATCAACGATGTAATCCAGCGCACCTTCGGTTACTTCAAGCCTGATCTCCTTTTCAGCTAGTCTGTTAGAAACATTTTTAATTACCAGTTTGACTATTTCCCTGACTTCCGCGCGGCTCAGCGGTTTAAAAAGTACGATATCGTCGATACGGTTCAGAAACTCAGGTTTGAAAGCATATCTGAGCTCGTTCATTACTTTGCTCCTGGTTTCCTCGTCCAGTTCCCCGTCTTCGCCTATGTTGTCAAGAAGGTAGCGGCTTCCGATGTTCGATGTCATGATTATGACCGTATTTTTGAAATTGACGATCCTGCCCTGGCTGTCGGTAAGCCTTCCGTCATCAAGTATCTGAAGCAGGATATTGAAAACATCAGGATTGGCTTTTTCGATCTCGTCAAAGAGAATGACGCTGTAGGGCTTTCTCCTTACCGCCTCTGTAAGCTGACCTCCCTCCTCATATCCCACATATCCGGGAGGAGCTCCTATCAGCCTTGCTACAGAGTGTTTCTCCATGTATTCGCTCATATCGATCCGAACCATGTTGTCCTCTGAATCGAACAGAGCCTCTGATAATGCTTTTGCCAGCTCAGTCTTGCCGACCCCGGTAGGTCCCATGAATATGAATGATCCAATGGGACGTCTGTTGTCCTTCAGGCCTGCCCTCGCACGCAGAACTGCATCTGCAACGGCCGAAACAGCTTCATTCTGGCCTACCACTCTTTTGTGAAGCTCCTGCTCCAGATTCAGCAGCTTCTGTTTTTCTTCCTCCATGAGCCTGGTTACAGGTATGCCTGTCCATTTGGATATTATCTCGGTTATTTCTTCTTCGGTGACCTCCTCCTTGAGAAGTCTGCCCGATATGCTTGCCTGACGCTGCTTTTCGGCCATAAGCTCCCTTTCCAGTTCGGGGAGCTTACCGTGCTTGAGTTTCGCGAGGGTTTCAAGATCATAGTTCCGCTCTGCCTGTTCTATCTGGAGTTTTACATTTTCGATCTCTTCCTTTATTTCCTTTTCGTGTTTGATATACTCCTTCTCAAGCTCCCACTGGGCCTTCATTCCGTTTGCCTTATCCCTGAGCCCGGCTATTTCGGCTTCAATGGCAGTAAGACGTTCCCTTGATGCCTTGTCATTCTCCTTCCTCAGTGCCTGCTGCTCTATTTCAAGCTGCATGATCCTGCGCAGTATTTCATCCAGTTCGGCCGGCATGCTGTCTATCTCTGTCCTGAGCATAGCCGCAGCTTCGTCCATCAGATCAATCGCCTTGTCAGGAAGGAACCGGTCTGTGATATAGCGGTTTGATAGAACAGCGCAAGCTACAATGGCTCCGTCGGTGATACGCACCCCATGATGTATTTCAAAACGCTCCTTCAGTCCCCTCAGTATGGATATGGTATCCTCGACCGTCGGCTGATCCACCAGTACGGTCTGGAAACGTCTTTCAAGAGCGGCATCCTTCTCTATATGCTCCCTGTATTCGTCCAGAGTCGTCGCTCCTATGCAGCGAAGCTCACCCCTGGCAAGCATGGGTTTCAGGATATTCCCTGCATCCATCGCGCCTTCTGCCTTGCCGGCTCCGACTATGGTGTGAAGCTCATCTATGAAAAGAATGATCTGCCCTTTGGAAGCTTCCACCTCTTTCATCACAGCCTTAAGTCTTTCTTCGAACTCGCCCCTGAATTTTGCTCCTGCGATCAATGACCCCATATCGAGGGAGTACAGAGTTTTGTTCTTCAGGCTGTCGGGCACATCGCCCTTAAGGATACGTTGGGCAAGCCCTTCAACAATAGCCGTTTTCCCGACACCGGGCTCACCTATTAATACCGGGTTATTCTTAGTCCTTCTTGACAAAATCCTTATGACACGACGAATCTCAGCATCCCTGCCAATGACGGGGTCAAGCTTTCCCTTTCTCGCCAGTTCCACCAGATCGCACCCGTACTTTTCCAGAGCCATAAAATTCATTTCCGGGTTCTGGCTCGTAACCCTCTGATTCCCCCTGATCTTGGACATGGCATCCATGAATGAGTCTTCGGTAACACCAAAGCCTTTCAGAAGATCAGATGTAAATGTCCTGTTTTCTTTAAGGAGCGCCAGAAAAATATGCTCGACGCTCACATATTCATCTTTGAGTTTTTTTGCCCTGTCTTCGGCATTCAAAAGGATCTGGTTGAATCGCCGTGTGGCATAAACATTGGAAGCTGCACTGCCGTATACCTTCGGCAAACGCTCCAGCTCTCTTTTTAGCTCTGCGGCTATATCACCGGGATTGACGCCAAGCACCCACAATAGCCTTGGAATCAAACCTTCCTCCTGTTCAACCAGTGCCAGAGCCAGATGTTCTCCATCCACCTGCTGCTGATCGAGCCTTATCGCCCACTGCTGCGCATTGACAATGGCTTCCTGCGCCTTTTCGGTATATTTCTCAAGATTCATCAACAATCACCTCGAATCCATTATCTTTAATGGTCCAATTTCATTAATTCCTGATACAGTTCCCTTTGTCTCTGGGTGAGATGTTCAGGGTTGTTTATCTGAATGGTGATGTACAGGTCCCCTCTTCCGCCGATTGAGTTGTAATAGCCTTTTCCCGGAATGCGGATATTATTGCCTGATCTTATTCCCTGAGGGATCTTTACTATTATCCGGGTATCGGGAAGTGACACCTGGGCCTCTCCGCCCAGTGCGGCCATCCAGGGAGTTACCTCAAGTTTTTTATATATATCAGACCCTTTCAGGGCGTACTCATCCTCTTTGAATTTAACAACGAGATACAGATCCCCGTTAGCTCCGCCGTTGATACCTTTGCCCCCCTGATTGGCCAGCCGGATCTTCCCGCCTGGCTGGATTCCTTTAGGTATCTTGACCGATATTGTCTTTCTGCCGTCAGGACCTTGTATGGTTATACGCTTTTCGCTTCCGAGCAGTCCTTCGGCGACTGATATCTGGATCTCAGCTTCTTTATCTTCTCCTCTCAGGTTTTGGCCGAATCCCCAGCTTCCTCTTGTTCCCCGGCTTGAGAAAAGGTCATCCAAATTGATGCCTCCTCCTTCACCAAAGAACAAATTGAAGAAATCACTGAAACCTCCTGCTCCCGAGCCATTGGTCCTATATTCATACCTCATGTTGCCGAAACCGAATTGGGAGGGATCGAAATCAAAGCCGTTCGTAAAATTGAATTCACTGCCAAATCTGTCGTATTTTTTACGTTTCTCTTCGTCCCCCAGCACTTCGTAGGCTTCATTTATTTCTTTGAACTTTTCCTCTGCTTTCTTATTTCCCGGATTAGCATCAGGATGGTATTGCTTGGCAAGCTTGCGGTAAGCTTTCTTTATCTGATCCTGAGTGGCATCTTTTTTGACGCCCAAAATCTCATAATAATCTCTGTATTTCATTTGCACACCTCCCGAAGCAAAGTTTGACCTTCCTTGACCTTTATAATTATTATAGTCATTATTTTTCCGGATTTCAATAATATATTTTTCGGCAATTTATTTTTTAGCCTCTGTTTTATTATTATTAAAGGGGTATATAATAAATAAACGTAATTCTAACTAAGGAGGAAAAGCTATGACGCGGAAAGAAATCGTTGCGCTGCTTCTTGCAGGCGGACAAGGAAGCCGTCTTGGCGTATTGACTCAAAACCTGGCAAAGCCTGCAGTTCTTTTTGGCGGAAAATATCGCATCATCGACTTCACTTTGAGCAATTGCACAAATTCAGGGATCGACACTGTCGGAGTACTTACACAATATCAGCCCCTCAAACTCAATTCACATATCGGAATAGGAAAACCGTGGGATCTGGACCGCATCAACGGCGGCGTTACCATCCTTGCCCCCTATATGAAGACCGAAAAGGGCGAATGGTATTCAGGAACCGCCGATGCAGTATATCAAAATATCCATTATGTGGATGAAATGGCCGCCAAATACGTCATCATACTCTCAGGAGACCATATCTACAAAATGGATTATTCGAAAATGCTCGACTTTCATAAGCAGAACAAGGCAGATGCAACCATTTCGGTCATAGATGTTCCTCTAAATGAAGCCAGTCGATACGGGATCATGAACACTGACGAAGACGGCAGGATCTATGAATTCGAAGAAAAGCCGGAAAATCCTAAAAGCACGCTGGCATCTATGGGAATATATATCTTCAACTGGGATCTTTTAAAGGATTATCTTATAAACGACCATCAGAAGAGCGCTACTCACCATGATTTCGGCAAAGACATCATTCCCGCTATGCTTGCCGACAATAAAAAAATGTATGCCTACAAATTCAGCGGCTATTGGCGTGATGTAGGTACTATCCAGGCTTTTTACGAATCAAATATGAATCTGACAGAGCTTATTCCCGATTTCAACCTATTCGATCCAAACTGGAAAATTTATTCTCCCAATCCCATTTATCCGGCTCATTACATCGGAGATACGGGTCATGTGGAGAAATCCATTATCGCTGAAGGGTGCATGATCTATGGTACTGTAAGGCGTTCGGTAATATTTCCCGGAGTCACCATAAACGCGGGTACGGTCATAGAAGATTCAATTATAATGTCCGATACCCTTATAGGCACCAATACTGAAATATACTGCACCATAATCGGGGAGACCAGTGTGATCGGAAACAATGTGAAATGCGGGATAGGCGAATTCGCTGAAAATACTTACAATCCTAAAGTATATAACTCGAACATTAATGTTATAGGTTCCAACACTGTTATCCCCAATAATACCGTCCTGGGAAAGAATGTGGTGATCGATAATTATATCACTCCCCACGATTTTGAAACCAATTTCATTCCGTCCGGAGGATATGTCATAAAGGGAGCGTAGCGCATCACGGGCATAAGAATCTGAAAGCGGCCCGATTCTTGACCGCAATTCCGAAGAAAGGAAGGATCATATACATGAAATCTACAATGGGAATAATTCTGACCGGTGGCAAAAACAACCGTCTTAAGGAGCTGTCCTTTGAAAGATCCATCGCCGCAGTCCCTGTAGGCGGTAAATACCGGGTTATCGATTTTACCCTTTCCAATATGGTCAATTCAGGTATCACCAACATCGGCGTTATAACACAGTACAACTTCAGATCTCTGATGGATCATCTGGGTTCAGGAAAGGAATGGGATCTGGACAGAAAGAATGAAGGCCTGTTCATCTTCCCTCCCTACCTTTCCGAATATGGAACCGGCTGGTATAAAGGAACCGCTGATGCAATGTATAATAACATAACCTTCCTGCAGAGAAGCGACGAGGAGTTCGTGATCATCGGACAAGGCTATGCGATCTATAACATGGATTATGAGCCGATGCTGGAACAGCATATCCAAACCGGAGCCGATATCACTATCGCCTGCAGGAATATGAGCGATATACCGCATGAGGAACTGAAACTGCTTGGAATGATCCAGACAGATGAAGATGGCCGGATCATAGACTTCATGGAAAAGCCTCTTAACCCCAAGAGCATTCTAGGGCCAATGGGGGTCTATATCACACGCAGGACATTTTTGATCAACCTGCTGCAGGAAAGTGCCGCAAAAGGCCTGACAGAGTTCGTTCACGACATAATAGTACGGCAAACGAATAACCTTAAAATATATGCTTATATCTTCAACGGCTACTGGAGACCTCTCAGCAATATCCAGCTTTATTACAGAGCCAATATGGAGCTTCTGAATCCAAAGGTCCGGCAGGAGCTTCTCATGAGCCGCAGAAAGATATATACAAAGGTCAAGGATGAACCCCCTGCCAAATACAACGCCGAAGCAGTCGTCCGCAATTCGATCGTAGCCGATGGCTGCATAATAGAAGGAACTGTTGAAAACAGCGTTCTGTTCAGGGGAGTAAGGGTCATGAAAGGCGCTGTAATAAAAGACAGTCTTATTATGCAGGGAACGGTGGTAGGCCAGAATGTCAACCTTCGCTATTGCATTCTTGACAAGGGAGTTACTATTTCCGACGGCAAGACGCTGATCGGTGACTCAGAATGGCCTCTGATAGTGGGCAAAAATGTAAGAGTATAAGACACAGGGATGGGGCTAGAACACAAGGGGACGGTTCCTCTGTGCACTTAAAACCCTAAATTTATCACCGTAAGTGCACAGAGGAACCGTCCCCTTGTGCGATCACCAGCCTGTATCTTCTGTTTCGTGTTTGCGGCTTCTGGTCATAAGGTCATACACCGCTTTTCTGCAGTCCTTGCCTTCAAATAATATCTTATATGCCTCCTGGCATATGGGCATATTTACCTTGTACTTTTCCGAAAGCTCTTTTGCCACGCGGGTCGCCGATATCCCTTCCACGACCATTTTGATTTCTTTTTGAGCCTCTTCCACAGAGTAACCCTTTCCTATAAGGTTCCCTGCCCGCAAATTGCGGCTGTGCCTGCTTGTACATGTAACTATCAGATCTCCAATACCTGTGAGACCCGAAAATGTCTTTGCATTGGCCCCCATGGCCTTTCCAAGGCGGGCTATCTCTGTGATTCCTCTGGTCATCAGCGCTGCCTTGCTGTTGTCTCCGTAGCCCAAACCGTCACATATGCCGGCACACAGGGCAATGACATTCTTAAGGGCTGCTCCTATTTCTGTCCCTATCATATCCGAACTTGTATAGACCCTCAATGTTGGTGACATGAAAATATCCTGGACCTTCATAGCAGCTTCCTTATTCAGCGAAGCCGATACTACCGTGGTAGGGATCCCCCTCGCCACCTCTTCGGCGTGACTGGGTCCATACAAAGCAACCGGCTGAACATCCGACATCTCACTCAAAACCACTTCGCTGAGCCTCATTCCGGTTTCTTCTTCGAGACCTTTGGAACATATGACGACAATGTCTCCTTTTGAAACATGGCCTGCTAAAAGCCTGCAGGTAGCCCGAACCGTTTGGGAAGGAACTACAAGCACTATAATTTCATGATCCTTCAGACATTCGGCAAGATCCGCCGTAAATCTTACTGTTTCCGGCACTTTGACCCCTGGAAGCTTGTCAAGATGTTCCAGTTCCCTGCTGAGCATGTCGATTTCTTCCTGGAACAAGGACCATACCCGGACCTCATGACCGTTTTTTGATAAATGCACAGCAAGGCTTGTTCCCCAACTGCCTGCTCCGATGATCGATACAACTGACATTTTTTACTCTTTCTCCTTGTGTTTTTTTAAGCTTAACTTTGTTTCATTCCCTGAAACCAATCTCTCAATATTTGCCTTATGCCTCCAGATGATCAGTGCAACCAAAGCCACACCGGTCAGGACCATATAAAGCGGCTCATTAAATACGATGGCCAATACAGGGAAAATCGCTGCACTCACCATCGAACCCAGAGATACAAATCTGGTTATTGCAACGATTATTATAAATACCGCAAGGCATATCAGAGCCGATAACGGAGAGAACATCATGGCTACTGCAAAGGAAGTCATAACGCCCTTACCTCCTTTGAAACCGAAATAAATCGGCCAGTTATGCCCGACTACAGCGAAAAAGCCTGCCATATACTCTCCGATGAAAACTCCGTCGCCGGGATTTAACTCACCAAAAACCCAGCGTCCGATCAGGCAAGCCAATATACCTTTGAGAAAATCCCCAATAACAACAGCGATAGCGGCTCCCTTTCCCAGAGTCCTTAGAGCGTTTGTCGCACCTGCGTTACCGCTCCCGTGTTCTCTTACATCAACCCTGAACAATAGCTTTCCTACAATGATCGATGTATTGACACTGCCTATAAGATATCCGATAAAAGATGAAAACAATATTATGATGACTAAAGCCATAAGCCTCAATTGTCCCCCTTTTCCTTTATGGTAAAGCGAATGGGAGTACCTTCAAAACCGAAGTTGCTCCGCAAGGTGTTTTTGAGATATCTTTCATATGAATAATGCATAAGCTCTGCATCGTTTACGAAGACCACAAAGTTCGGAGGCTTAACGCCGGTCTGGGTCATATAATATATCTTGAGCCGTTTTCCTTTGTCTGAAGGGGGCTGGACCATAGCAATGGCTTCATTCAGCACATCGTTGAGCACTCCGGTCTGTACTCTGAAAGAGGCCTGATTATTGACGAAATCTATCAGTTCAAACAATCTGTCCACCCTCTGGCCTGTTTTTGCCGAAATGAACACTACTGGAGCATAGTTCATGAACTCCAGATCTTTGTAGACTTTTTTACGGTATTCCTCCAATGTTCCCGTTCCCTTTTCGATCATATCCCATTTGTTGACGGCTATAATAGACGCTTTTCCCTGTTCATGGGCATAACCGGCGATCCTGGTGTCCTGCTCGGTAACACCGTCATTGGCATCGATCATAATGATGCAGACATCAGCCCGGTCTATTGCCGCCCAGGATCTTATGATGCTGTACTTTTCTATATCCTCCCCGATCCTGCTTTTGCGTCTGATACCGGCAGTATCGATAAACATATAGCGTTTGCCGTCAACCTCGTAAAAAGTATCGATGGCATCTCTTGTTGTTCCCGGAACATCGCTTACAATAACGCGCTCCTCACCGAGGATTTTGTTTATCAGGGATGATTTCCCGGCATTGGGCTTACCTATCACTGCAACCTTGATATAATCGTCATCTTCTTGATTCTGATCTTCAGAAGGGAATTTCTCATATATTGCGTCAAGTATGTCGCCCATTCCTAATCCGTGGATGGATGAAACGGGATATATTTCTCCCATGCCAAGATTATAGAATTCGTATGCTTCCGGCGGAAGATCGCCTGCGCTGTCACATTTGTTGACGGCTACGATCACGGGCTTTGCCGACTTTCTGAGCATGACCGCCACATCTTCATCTGCTGCTGTCAGACCTGCTTTCATGTCCACCATAAGAACTATGACATCGGCTGTTTCTATGGCAACCTGGGCTTGTCTGGCCATCTGCTGCTTTATATAGTCCTCAGAGTTGGCTTCAATTCCCCCTGTATCTATTAGGGTAAATTTTCTGCCTCTCCATTCACTCTCTGCGTAAATTCTGTCACGGGTCACACCTGGCGTATCTTCTATTATCGATATGCGTCTGCCGGCAAGGTAATTAAAAAAAGTGGACTTGCCTACATTAGGTCTTCCAACTATTGCAACTACAGGCTTTGACACGATTTTACCCCCACTTTCTTTTTGCTATAAACATTGTACCCGCTTTCTGTCATTATATCAAATCTACACTTTCTATGAATCATATATTTTTTATTTCAGAGAATCATATGGTCCTCCGTTTATTATATATTAAATAGATAGCCGCAGGAGGTGCATAAATGGGCGAAAATATCGAACTGGTCCGGGAACTGAACGGAGTAAAATACCTCTTCAACCATAAGGGGAACAGCCCCAGCCAGACTGCCTCAATGCTCGAAGCTTTCAATCAGAAAGTGATCTTAATAACATCGGGATATGACGACAATTACTCCGTTGACACCCTGGGCAATGCATTGGTCGAAAAAGTCAAGCATCTGATTTTATTCGGCGGGGCGACCGCCATGATAGAAATGAGCCTTATGCGTAAACTAACAGGAAAGAACCGGGGCATCGATATCCGCATAACTCATTGCACAACCCTGAAGCAGGCTGTTGACTGCGCTTTTCTTTCATCTAAGCCTGATGACATAGTCATCCTGTCTGCCGCAGGATCCTGTGTAGATATATACAGCAGCATGGAAGAAATGTGTGATGCCTACCGGCAATATGCAGCCGAATTATGATCGATCAGAAGGTTTCGGATATAATCCCGCCGCATACGACCAGATCACCCTCATAAAGAACGACCGATTGTCCGGGTGCCGCAAAAGGCTGTGGTTCATCAAAAACGATCCTGGCTTTATCATCTTCAAGGGCTGTCAGCCTTACGGGAAATTCTTTCTGGGAGTATCTGGTCTTTGCCAGGGCTTTTATTTCCTTATCAGGTTTATCATAGAGAATATAATTCATGTCCCGCGCTATCAGTCCCGATGACATTGCCTCTTCCTTTGTGCCCAATGTGACAGTGTTGGATCTGCTGTCCTTCCTTATTACGAATCTGGGCTCAGGAAAGCTTATGCCAAGGCCTTTTCTCTGCCCTATGGTATAATTGGCCATTCCTTTGTTTTTGCCCAGTATATTTCCGTCTTTATCGACAAAAGTGCCTTCCGGAATGTCAATACCTTTGTACTCCTTTATGAAATCAACATAGCTGCCGTTCCTGACAAAACAAATATCCTGACTGTCAGGCTTTCTGGCATTGACCAGTCCTTTGCTCTCAGCTATTTCCCTTATCTCAGACTTCCTGTAATCGCCCAACGGGAGCAGAAGTTTTTCCAGTTGATCCTGCTTCAGCATATAAAGCACATAGCTTTGATCCTTTGACAGATCGACAGCTTTTTTCAGATTATATCTTCCGGTTTCTTCATCAAAAGCTACTCTGGCGTAATGCCCCGTTGCAATATAATCCATACCCAGAGCTATCGCCTTATCAAGCATGGCCTGAAACTTGACATACTGATTGCATGCAATACAGGGGTTTGGCGTTTCGCCCGTGAGATAAGAATCAACGAAATAACTGACCACCTTTTCCTCGAACAACTGCTTCATGTTAAGAACATAAAACGGTATGCCAAGTCTGAACGCAACAGCCCGGGCATCCTCAACATCCTCGAGAGAACAGCATGTTCTGGTTTTTATCCCTTCACATACTTCGGGTGCATCCCACAATTTCAATGTTACTCCATATACTTCATATCCCTGATCCAGAAGCAATGCTGCAGCAGTGCTTGAATCCACACCGCCGCTCATTCCTACCATAACCTTCTTTTTCTTCATATCATTCTGTCCGTTTCAACTGTATTATTTTATTCCTGATGTATATCATGCTGTTATTCCGGGCGCAATATCCTGTTATCATAAAGTCCCTCAGCGATAAACGGCATCCCCATGGATTCTTCGCTTCGCTTGATACAAAACCGGCGATTCCATTGTCATACTGTAAATAAATCAGAAGAATCGTCTCCCGGTTTATACTCAAAATGAGTAAAAGCCTCCGTCCCCTACACTCACTTATATATAGTACATGATGGATTCCATATCGTTAAGGCGTTTATATTCGTGAACAAGGTCCTCCAAAGTGATGGAATCCACTATACTGTTTATGCTATCATCTATTTTGTCCCATACATTCTGTTTGAGACAATACTGAATGCTTTTTTCATCATCAAAATTAGTCTCGCTTTCGTCGACGACGGACAGGTTACCTTCAAGGACCCTGAGTATATCACCGACTTTTATACCGGCAGGATCCCTGGCAAGAATATACCCGCCCTGAGCTCCTTTTACGCTTTTCACCAGGCCGGCTTTCCTGAGCGCTGCGAAGACCTGCTCCAGGTAATTCATCGATATGTTCTGACGTTCGGCCACAGCATTCAATGCCACATGTTCAACACTGGCATTTATGGCCAGATCGACCATCGCACGCAGGCCATATCTTCCTTTTGTGGAAATCTTCATTGTTCCGCTCCTTTTTGAGTATTCCTATATGATTAATAATATACTTCCTTGCAGATCACTTGTCAATTTGCCTGCTATTGCCGATGAGGTCCCTGATCACTTCACCTGCCATAATAAGACCGGCTACTGACGGAACGAAGGACATGCTGCCCGGTATCTGGTTCCTGATGGTGCAGGTCCTTGTCGTGCCTTTCGGACATACACAGCCTGTTGCACAGCTGTTCTCTTCGGTTTCCACAGGCTTTATCGGCTCTTCGTCCGAAAAGACAACCTTAAGTGACCTGATCCCCCGCTGTCTCAGTTCCTTGCGCATGACCTTGGCAAGCGGGTCCACAGTTGTCTTATATATATCTGTCACCGTGAATCTGGTAGGATCGATCTTGTTTCCTGCCCCCATGCAGCTTATTATGGGAATGCCTCTTTTATTTGCCTGGACCACCAGATCTATTTTTGCCGTGACAGTATCAACGGCATCTATAATATAATCATAATCATCCCTGATAAGCTCATGTGCATTTTCAGGAAGATAAAAACTTCGGATCGCTTCTACCTGGGCCTTGGGGTTTATATCAAGGATCCTTTCCTTCATGACCTCGACCTTCGGCTTGCCTATCGTTTTGCGGGTAGCATGAAGCTGCCGGTTGATATTTGTCAGACAAATCAAATCATCATCAACCAGAACCAGATGACCTACTCCTGCCCGGACAAGGCCTTCGACGGCAAATGTACCAACGCCGCCGATGCCGAAAACGGCAACTGTACTGTTCTTAAGCTTTTCAAGACCATCCTTCCCGATCAAAAGCTCAGTTCTGGAAAAAGCATGCAGCATAAATTGTCCTCTCTTTCATGTCAAATGGTATAATGCTGAGTCTTCGTATCAGTATAACATAATTTGCTTTGATCATAGTTCAATTATGTTTCAGTATACTTAAAAAATCAACTATGGTCATAACACTGATTTTTTTCCATGAACCTTGACTTTGCCTTTTGAATAATATAATGTCAGGCTTTACAGAAAGATAGCCATTAAATGTGTATAAATACCTGTATTTTTATGCAAACTTACATTTGATAAATAATTGGCGATATAGTAGAATGAGGGAGAAAATGCCAAATTCAAATAGTCCGTCAAGGGGGTTCTGAAATGTTTGAAATCACGACACAGATGATTCAAATCTTTGCAATCTTTATTGCATTCCTGGCTCTTGGATTTGCAGCATGGTTGTACACCTGGGTTAAGTCCCAGCCTTCATCAAACGCTCGTATAGCCGAAATCGGCGAATACATCCGCAAGGGAGCTAATACCTTTTTGAAACGTGAATACCTGGTTTTAGCCCGATTCACTGCGGTAGCGGCAGTTTTGATATTTGTCCTGCTTCCTCATCCTATATGGAAAGGAGACATAACCAAAAATATATTGATGGCCGTCTCCTACATCTTTGGTACTATTTTATCTGCTCTTGCCGGTAAAATCGGTATCCAGATAGCCACAATAGCGAATATCAAATCAGCCGAAGCTGCTCAAAAGGGTATCAAGCCCTCATTCATGACCGGTTTCCGCGGCGGCGCCGTAATGGGTATGGCAGTCGTGGGAACGAGCCTTCTGGGCATAACCCTTGTATTGATACTCGTACAGGACGCCACTTCACTTCTTGGCTTCAGCTTTGGAGCAAGCTCACTTGCCCTGTTTGCCAAAGCCGGCGGAGGAATCTTCACAAAAACTGCGGATATCAGTGCAGACCTGGTTGGTAAGGTCGAACTGGGGATTCCCGAGGATGACCCCAGAAACCCTGCCGTTATAGCTGACAACGTCGGTGATAACGTCGGCGACGTAGCAGGTATGGGCGCTGACCTTTTTGACTCCAATGTTGCATCCATGGCTGCAGCCCTGGTTATGGCAACAGCTTTGGGCGGAATCGCAAGCAAGAACGTAATCATGGTTTTCGCATATGCAGCAATCGGTCTCTTGTCCTCAATAATCGGTGTTGCAACAGCCCGTATCGGCAAGAACGGCGATCCCAACAAGGCACTTAACAGTTCCACTTATGTCACAACAGCAGTTTATGCCGTTCTTACCGCTCTCACAACTTATCTCTTTGGTTTTGAATGGCGTATCTGGGGCGCAACAGCAGTTGGTTTGATAGTCGGTACAATAATCGGTATCACCTCCGATTACTTCACCAATGACAATAAACCTCCTGTTCAGGAAGTTGCAAAAGCATCAAAATCAGGTCCCGCATTTACCATTCTCTCAGGTTTTTCATACGGACTATTGAGCTGTCTTCCTGCTTTGATCGGTATAGCCATCTCAGCATTATTGGCATTCAAGATCTGCGCACCTTTAGGTGCAGTAACAGGACAGGAAGCTGAATATGGTATGTTCGGAATCTCCATGGCAGCTCTCGGAATGCTTTCAATCGTTGGTATGATCATATCCAATGACGCTTATGGTCCTATCGTTGACAATGCACGCGGTCTTGCCGAGATGGGCGGCTTTGGCGAAAAAGTCATTGCCATTACCGACGAGCTTGACTCTGCAGGTAACACAGTCAAGGCTGTTACAAAAGGATTCTCCATTAGCGCTGCGGGTCTTACCGTTATCTCACTGCTGGGCGCATTCATGAGCGAAGTAAATACAGCCGCTCAGGAACTGGGTCTTGTTGCAGCAGGCGAATCCCTGATAAAGAATTTCGATATAATGAATCCGACCGTATTCTTCGGTCTCATAGTCGGTGTATCTATTCCCGCTATCTTCTCAGCTATGCTGATGCTCGGCGTTGACAAGAATGCCCAGAGAATGGTTGCCGAGATTCATCGTCAGTTTGATACCATTCCCGGTCTCAAGGAAGGACGCGGGGACGCAAAACCCGATTACGACAAGTGTATCGATATAGCAACCACAGGAGCTATTAAAGAGCTTATTCCTGCCGGCGTCGTAGCTATAATTTCAACCATAGCAGTAGGTTTGATCGGAGGCGCTCAGGCAATCGGCGGTTTCCTGACAGGAAATATAGCTTCCGGTCTACTCCTTGCGCTCCTGATGTCCAACGCAGGCGGAACATGGGATAACGCCAAGAAATATGTTGAAGCCGGAAATTGCGGCGGTAAAGGCTCAGTTGCTCATAAAGCTGCGGTCGTTGGAGATACTGTAGGCGATCCTTTCAAGGATACTGCCGGACCTTCAATCAACACCCAGATCACCGTTGTATCACTGGTATCTTCACTGCTCGCTGTTATATTCCTGCAGTTCTCGATTTTCTGATATATAATGCATAGTTCAAAGGGGAGCGGTATCACGCTCCCCTGTTTTATTTATAAGGCAACTATAGATTCTTCGCTTCGCTCAGAATGACATAAATGAGTTCTGAATGACATATCAGGTTTGGCACTGATTATACAGAATGACATTAAATGACCGGTCTGTCAGTAATGTATAACCAAAATATATGCTAATATAATTCTTTCGGTTTTATAAACCGCATATAGATCGAAAGCAAAAATGCTGAGATATAGCTGGTGACAACAACAACCAGAAATGAAGTTATCAGCCTCGGGATCAGTATAACCGAAAAAAGCTGGTTTGCAAGCTTTGGATCATACATGCGAAGAATGAACGTGTTCAGAACAGTAACACTGAGACCTGCCGTACAGTAAGCCGGAAGGACTTTCAGGTAAAACTGCTGAAAGGAAGCCTTAGGATACTTCCTGCAGATAATAAGATCAACTGTCAAGAGAATCAGGCCAATAACCGAAACAGCAATCAGTCCGATTTCAACAAAGTCCTTTTTTTCACCAAAGATGCTTAATGCCGAAGCTATATGTGAATCTGGCCAGAACCGAAGAATCATCATGTTGAACAGTCCTATGGCCCCAAGCATCAATGTTATAGTCCACATAATCAACCGTATCTTATTTGTCTCTATGTTCTTGACGAGCTTCCAGACAAGAGCTGCGACAATTCCGCCAAATATGGCTGTCAGGGTAAGAAACGGATTATAATCGCCTTCCGGCTTGACCAGAAATCCTACGATGTCCAGGATACCCGAAGCCGCACCACCATACAAGGGTCCGAAAAGCAATGCCGGCATCCTTGAAAACACTGCCGCAAAACTTATACGCATTCCCGGAGCTCCAAGGAAATACACCATTACCGCCAGATTTCGGATCACAAAAGCCAGAGCAATGAACAACGCTGTCTGAATGATTTTTCGGGTCGTCTGAGTAGAATACAATTTGTTTTCCATAAAAAAAGCCTCCTTTCCTATCCAAACTGTTACCATAAGAAAGAAGATGATACAGTAACAGCGGATGCAGTAAAGGCACCGCGAGCATTTCTGCTCTTCGTTCAGGGACTCTACTCCCATTCCCTGACACTTAACGCGCCAATACCTGTTCTGTTAACTTTATATTTCGCCCTTACGGGCAATTTTTTATATTATACATCAATAAACTTACATTTGTCTACATGGTTTTTGATGCAAAGTTCTGTTATATGGTCTTTATAAATTGCATAGTTTTAATGAATCTCGATCCAGGATAAAAATCTTTCAGTTCTTCTCAGGATTCTTTTTCCTGTGTCCCTGATCCTGAAGAGCTTTATCCCTGTTTCTTACGTAGATATGCTTGATCCTGCTGTTGCCCGAATCCCTTTCATCTATCTCAAAACACTTCAATGTCTTGATCAAAGGGGTCAGCTTTGCAAACCCATAGTTTCTCGAGTCAAAATCGGGACGTTTTTTCTGGATCAGATTGCCCACATCGGCAAGGAATGCCCAGCCGTTCTCATCTGCCACGTCCGATATGGATGAAGCGATAAGGTTTATCACATCTTCTCCGATTTTGCTTATGGGAGCGCTGTAAGCTTTTTTAACTTCTCCGGCCTTATGCTGTTCTTCGACCTCAACGTCCTGGCGGCTGTTCGCATTTATGACCTCAATGTAAGTAAATTTATCACATGCGGCAATAAACGGGCTCGGAGTCTTTTTCTCACCGATTCCGAAGACCTTCATCCCTGCCTCTCTCAGGCGTATGACCAGACGGGTGAAGTCACTGTCGCTGGAAACGATGCAAAAGCCTTCGACTTTCTCGTTATATAAAATATCCATCGCATCGATTATCATTGCAGAATCCGTTGAATTTTTTCCTGTGGTATAGCTGTATTGCTGGATAGGTGTGATGGCATTTTCCAGAAGAACATTCTTCCAGCCGCTCACATTTGGTTTGGTCCAGTCTCCGTATATGCGTTTTATGGTAGGGATGCCATATTTGGCGATTTCCTCGAGTATCCCTTTAACATTGCTGTGCGGCACGTTCTCCGCATCGATCAATACAGCCAGCCTCAGCTCTGATTTATCCTTCATACTTTACCTCTCTGATTATGTTTATTAATTAATTATATACCTTATATACCTTACTGCCTCTATTTTAATTTCAATCCATCCTGTAACCCGGTTTTTTATACAGAGTATTCTCTTTTGCGATGATATCAGGCTGATATACGGTATCTTTCCACAGCTCTCTCGGGATTTCCTCAAATGCTACAGAAATGCTGGACTCATCAGCGCCGATAGCATCGACGATGGCCTGCGTTATCTTCTCCGTACAAAGCCGTTTTTGCTCTTCAGTCCTTCCGGGAAAAAGCTTTACGATAACATGGGGCATATCTTTATCCTCCTTATGCTTAATTGTCTGAATCTGTCCTGTTATATTTCACCATCTTTTATTTTATCATACTTTTCGTTGAAGCAGTTATTTCAATTACGTATCAGTTATTTTTTATGGTTTCTTTTTCGTATATGATTTATTGATCAAATAAAAAGGAATGCTCCTTACGGTGTCTCAGTCTGAAGCATTCCATTGTTCGTTTTATTGTTTTGTAAATTGAGTATTCGATTTTATGAAAACACAGCGGAACCGTCCCCCTGTGTTCCTGGTTTTAATCGATGAAAATACCGCGCCTGGGAAGTTCGTGTACACTCTTCCAGCCTTCGCTGAGCGGTTCGCGGAGACATGGCTCGATCTCCTCATATGGACGCAGTGAGAACTTTCTTGGATCAGGAACCTTGCCTGCAGGATAGACAGAAAGGATATCTTCAATCATAAGATTCAGGTATTCGCAAATTGCCGCAATGGCGCGTTTCGCTTTCCTTGGGTCTGCTTTGGAAGGACTGCCTACGACACCTTCGGGAGTTGCGAATCTTTCGATAACCCTGTGGCCCTCAGCTTCCGACCACTTATTGGGGCGGCGGAACGAATCTACAGATCCGTCATAGAAACCGTCATCCAATATGCCCATCGACTTTGGCTGGGCGTCAACAACACAGCTCATGTCGATCATATCCTTGAACATAAGCAATGCAACCGATGTTTCTGACTCGTCTGCGTGGATGAATGGCGTGCTTACAAAATCCGGACGCTCATCGCCCAAAGGATAAAAGAATTCGCGGACAGCCCTGTGCCATTCGACTACGGTGGCGAATGCAGGGAGCTGATAACGTTTGAAGAATTCCTGGATAGCGGACTCCAGCATCCAATCCATACCATGATTATTGACAAGAATGATTTTGCGGAATCCGTCATCCCACAAACCGACCATCACATCAATCAAAGTATTTACTATATTCTTTTCCGAAGTCATTTTTACCGATTCCGAGATATTTGTTCGTTGCAGCCGTTCCTTCTTCCCTAGTGAGCTGGATTCCGGTTGCAGCTCTTATTGCGTCTATGGTTTCGGGAATTGTTACGCTTTCCTGAGGAATGTTTATTGCGTACATGATGTCATCGCCGGTTTCCACGATGCTCTCTTCCCATAATCCTATCTCATACATATCTCCGCGGCGGTTGCCAAGATCGCGGGCGTATTTGAACAGGGAAGCATTTCCCTTAAATCCGTCTGCTATTGATACGACACGGATCCTGGGATGTTTCCGGAATTCCTGCAATGCCATTTCCTTTGTTATTTTGGTCTTGCCCTTTGCTACTACGGTGATTATATGCCCATGTGTAACAGGTGTATGTACCAGGATCCCGGTAGCTTCAACATGCGGCATGATAGTCATAAGATCTACAGCCTGATGGGACGGCGCTTTATCTATCTGGAGCGCGTTTGTAAGTCCACGATGATAATCGCCCGGGTCTGCAACCCTGCGAATAATAGTGATAGCGACTTTCTCGATGCCGAATGCCCTGTCGAGACAATCTACCGTGCGAATAAGTCCTGTAGTGTTGCAGGAAGTAAGCTTCAGGAAATTCTTATTCACACCCTGCTCATAGTTGGCATATCCATGGAAGAATACATCGGCTACCGAGTTCTTCTCACCGCCCTGGAAAATAGCCTTAACGCCGTATTTTTCATATATTTCCTTGTTTTTAGCACCAACACCCGCCGGAGCGGAGTCAAGCATAACATCAACCTTTTGAACAAGTTCTTCAAATGTTCCCGCTATTGGAATGTTTCTTTTTTCAAATTCAGCTCTGTCGGCACCCTGTGCGAGATAGAGATCGTACTTGATGCCATTTACACCTATCATATCGTTTTCGAAAAGTGCCTGAATAGACAGACCGGGAACAACATCGGCAACGCCTACCAGCTCCATGTCTTCCTGCATTGCAACACCGTCAGCCAAACGTTGCCCGATTGTGCCATAACCTGCGACGCCAACTCTGATCTTTTTCATACTGCTACCTCTGCCAATGAAGATTCTTCCTATAAAATTTTTAGGAAGTTACTAATATTATATTGCTAATTTGGTATATTGTCAACTCAACATTGTCTTTTTTGTGTTATTTTATTGTTCACTCTTTGTAAATTTACTAATTAAGTTGATAATTTTATAAAAATATTGTATATTTATTATGAAGTTTACGTATAAAAATTTTAAGCAGGATGTGGTTTTTGTATGAAAGATCAGCGAAGAAAAGAAATGGAGCGACTTATAGCAGAACGTCAAAGCATGACCATGGAAGAGCTTTGCAAAGCTTTTGGAATATCAATGAACACAGCAAGAGCTGATGTAGCATACCTTACTAAAACCGGTGCTGTAACAAAAGTATACGGCGGAGTACGGTGCAACCTTCCGAAACAGGTACCGCTGTTTACAAAGCGTGCGGCACAAAATACAAGTATCAAACAACAGATTGCCAGAAAGGCCGCTGAGTTGATCGTTGACGGGGATATTATATATCTTGATTCCGGCACCACTACGATGCACGTAATAGAATATATACCGAATAACATAAATGTGACGATCGTTACCCCGAATGTTCATATTATATCAAAGGTATTTGACAAGCCAAATATAAGACTGATCGTCCTTCCTGGCGTATTGAACCGGCGTACCAACTCATTGATGGATACCAGCACATTTACCGAACTTGCTAAGTACCAGCACACAAAAGCTTTCATGGGAGCTTCCGGTATTACAGAGGATGGAAAGCTCAGCGTTTCAAGCTACATGGAATATGAAATCAAAAGAACAGCCGTAGCGCAAAGCAAGCAATCTTATCTTCTGGTTGATGCAAGCAAATTCGGGGAATCCAATCTGATGTCTTACGGAAACCTGAATCAAATGTCCATGGTTATTACAGATTCCCGCGTTCCCGAAGTATACCGCAGTTATTGCAACGAAAACAAAATTCCTTTGGTATTGGTATGATATCGATAGATCCATCATGACAAAACCCGGATAAAGCCAGAGCTTATCCGGGTTTTTATTTATCAGACCGCAGTTGATCATTCCATAGATATATCAACGGTCATTACTATGTTTTAAGCTTTCCAATACTTCTATCAACTCGTTCCAGGCGTGAATATGTAAATGTTCGCAGTTCGGATCGTTCCTGTTTTTACACCACATGTTTTCGATAGTAAGATTTTCGTACCAGACCGGAAACATACCGACCCTGGCCGCACCCTCTATATCTGCCTGCGGATTATCACCGCAAAACCATACCTTTGATGCGTCAATACCGGCTTTGTTAAGCGCCAGCTCAAATATATACCGGTTCGGCTTCCTGAATATATAGTCGCTGGAAGCAATAATGAATTCAAATCTGTTGTTGGGCAGCAAACGGTTGATCCTCTCACTCAGTACTGCGCCTGAAAAACTTATATTGCTTATAACCGCGCTTCGGATATTGCATGAGTTTATGTAATCGATCATTTTATCTGCGTCAGGCATGATATCTCCGGGTGAAGAATTATCCCAGAAAATGCGTTCTGCTTCGGGAATCGAAATCGAAAGTTCTATTCCCAGATATTCATAGAGAAATCTGTTGAATTGCCATTCATGGATCTCATACCCAAAATCCCTGACTTTCCTGGCTTCCTGAAAGATTTTATTTGAAAAATCGCTTATCTCTTCAGCCGAGTAATTGTTTTTATTACTCTTTATGTACTTCATAAGAGCTTTTTCGCCGCGCAGTGTATCGAATCCCGGCTCATAAAGAAGGGTATGTCCATAATCAAATATTATCATTTCGGGATAAAACATCACTTCACCACCCATAGATAACAACATCAACCAAAAAGCTGCTATATCAATGATACTATAATCTTATAACTTCAGCAGCATCGTCCAAAATCTTCTTAAATTCTTTTGTTCCACATATTTCGGTTATAGGTTTGGGGTTTGGAGGTTCATCGATATGCTCGGCGATCTTAAGCCAGTACCACCCCACATCAAGCCATTTACCAAATTTATAGCCTACGTTTTCATATACTCCTATAAGCTTGAAACCAAAGGATTCGTGAAATCTCTCACTTTTTTCATTTGGCAGCGTGATACCGGCATAAGCATTGTAATAGCCCTGTAATTTAAGTATTTTAGTCAAAGCGGAATACAAAGCCTTTGCTATATAGTTTCTGTGGTATTCGGGATCCACGTAGACCGATAAGTCAACTGACCACTGGTATGCCGCTCTTTCTCTGTGTCTGGAAGCGTAGGCATAACCAACGATTTTTCCGTTCAGCTCACATACCAGCCACGGATATGTCCCTGAGATATTTCTGATCCGCTCTTTGAAAGCATCAGCATCAGGAATTTCATATTCAAAAGTTACAGTAGTATCAGCTATATATGGTCCATAGATGTCAAGCAACGAAACACAGTCATCTGTATGAACCAGCCTTATTATTTTGCTGTTTATCATCTTAAGACCTCTTACCGTTCATTCTTTCGTTCATCAATTATTACCAGCTGCCAATGCAGATAAGACGTTCGCTTACTGCAACAAGCAATGTCGTGATGATGTTGGATGCCAATATGGCTGCAGCCAGGCCTGTCTTGCTTGATTCTTTCAGCAGCATGAGATAAACAACCGGTAGTTCAACTATAAGCGTCAATATAAGATAGCCGCTAAGAACCATGTAATAGGGACCTTTTTCAAAAGCAGCCCACAGTTTGAAGCCACCGCTGGTAGGAATAAAATTATATGCGCGGATCACATACGGAGCCAAAAAGGAGAAGATGGTAAAAAGCAATAGCAAAAAGTATATGGCCGATAACATCCGGGAAAATATCGATGCCTTGAATTCTGAATCCTATCATTATAAAGAAAAAACCCCATTTTAACTTCTTCAGGCTATCAGCAATCATCCTGCGACCCTCATTTCCTAAAATTCAATGCTAATCTGCCTTTAGTCTCTTGATCATAATCAGGCAAGGATTATCTTCATCCCACATCTCAGTAAGCGTTATCAAAGGCTCAAACCCGATGCTCAAATAAAATGCCCTCGTCCTTTCGTATGGCTCATATTGCGCAGTTTCACTCAATGTTTTCACAATGACATATTTGCAGCCGCATTTTTTAAAATACTCATCAGCTGCAGCAAAAAGCCTTCTGCCAATGCCTTTTTTATGATATTCAGGCAAAACACCGCATACATATATGTCGCCGGTATGGCCATAATGTATCTTTACTGACAGGAATCCTATGCAATCACCCTGTTCATCGATCGCAGCCCAGAACGGAAGACTTGAAACACCCCTGGCATAATCGTTCAAGGCTGTTTCAATACCGAACCATTCGGGTAATCTTCTCAGCACATACTCAGCATATCGGGATTTTTTGTTTGGTTCATGTATTTCAATAATATCAAACTTCATTTTAGCCCTCTCTAAATACTAAACTATACTCCTTAAACTTTATTCTCGAAATCCTTATACAGCAAGCTTGGCTGAATGCCTTTGTTGTTCTGGTACTTCCCGCTTTTATAGTTTTCGTACTCCCCTTCTATTGTATGATAATAAATCTGGCATACTTCAACATTCGGATATACCCTGACAGGATGAATACAGAATATCTCCAGTGTCCAGAATCCGGAAAAACCTACATCGCCGAACCCTGCGGTCACATGGATAAACAGCCCCAGTCTGCCTATCGAGGATCTTCCCTCCAGCATAGGAACCAGATTCTCTGTTCTGGTATATTCGACAGTTCTGCCCAAATACAGCTTATTTGGTTCCAGCACAAGTCCTTCTTCGGGTATGACAAGCTTTTTTACGCTATGTTGTTTTTTCATGTCCAATGACTGATCCTCGTATACCAAAAGCTCATTATGCAGCCTCAGGTTATAGCTGTTGGGATTAAGCTGCTTTTCATTGAAAGGCTCAATAAATATATCCTTACCTAATCTTTTCAGTATTTCTTTGCCTGATAAAATCATCTACGGTTTCCTCCACTGCTTTTCATTTGTCCCGCCAGTCGAATTGTGATCTTGCTTTCTCTTGAAATATTGATACCCAAGAACGCACACAGGTAAAAAATATACACACCATATTTCAAGCACTATCGTTCCTATCATATCACTTTTTCCTTCTGTGAATAAAGGAAACATGGGAATAAAAAAGCAAGACAAGAAGAAAATCCCGTGGATACGGAGCAACCATTGGAACACCTTGTCAGTTTTATGTAGAGGTTCGACGAGGAATGACATTATAAAAGTTGTTAGGGACATAAAGGCATAGCCAAGCAGGTCATAGTTGAAAAACAGGCTTCCGGTATACCCGAAACTGATGATTGACAATGCTTCTTCGCTTAATGAAGTATTGAGCCTTACTGTTGTACATTCGGCATAATAAACCAGAAATATAATAACAGCATAAACAGCTGCGAAAGCCACCCCGGTATATCCGACAGCTTTATTGTCTGACTTTCTGTTGACCGCAAATATGGCGCACATAAATGGTATAAAGCCTATTGCAATGAAAATGCTTAACAAACAGCTTATAAATACACCTGCTGATAAAATCATAGATATTGCAAAAGCCAACACTGCAATGCCCGTCACGACCGATCCGATCTTTCCCGTACTAATATTCATATAAACACCTCTATCAGCCATGTCAGCCTTTGAACATTTCCTCCTTTAAAGTCCGGGATACTCTTAATAATCTCCTTTTCAACGGACCTGTAAGCATTAACTCTACCATGATAAGAAAACTTGTCCTTACTTTAAAGCTGTACCCCGATACTCGCATATGAACTTCCTGATTATATCTTCTGTCGTCGAAGTCAAATCAGAAGGCAGATCGTTCATAGGAAACCATTTGACCTCGAGCACTTCGTCATCTGGCGACTCTCCTGAATATATTTAGACAAATTTTATGTGATGATCTTTTCATAACGGTATTCATTCAATATTTTCCCTAATTTAATTTCTTTTACTGTGCCATCGTGTCTGAATCCCTTTTTCTCATAAAATCGTCTGGCTTTAATATTCTCTTCAAGCACCCACAATGTGACCTTTTTATAGCCTTTGCTTTTAAGTTCATTGATCCCCCAGTCTATCAGATAAGAACCAATCCCCTTATTCCAATACTCGGGCAATAAGTAAATGCCCCATATTTCTCCATATGTACTGTCTCTGTCATCATCCCTGCATCTTCCGATAGTCATAAATCCTGCTTCTTTGCCATCTGCATATACTAAAAAAAGGTCTTCTGAATTTTCTGACATCACCCTTTCAAAATATTTCTCACGCTTTTCCGGAGTTATGTTATCCAGTACCGAATCAGGGACAATTCCTTTATAGGCAACTTTCCACGAATTGGAATGGATTCTTCCCAATACTTTTGCATCCGCTATTTCAGCTTTACGAATTAAATACATACTTACCCTCCGGTTCTACAAAAGGCTCCCTTTAACCTCATGAAACAAACCCTTTATATCTTTTATGATATTTGTATCCTTTTGCTCAAGTAAAGATATAAACCTGCTTCCGCTTTCATAGAAGGACACTCTGTCAAAAGGAGCCTGATTGCCATAATGATTCTCAGGAAGGCCAAGCTTACTGTTTATTCTGTTTTCAATATATCTGGCAAAGCCTTCTTTCCATTCCTGCCACAGCAAATATTCCAGATCTTCATTCCTGAGAATGCCTTTGAATTGCTTTCTCAGTTTTATGACATTATTATAGTCACATGCTTCCAGCGACTCCATATACAAAGAGTAATAACGAACGAATTCTTGATCGTCATACGGGAAAGGATGATTCAACTCCCACATATAATCATTCTTTTTCAAATATTCCCTGGCTATATTCAGCTGGTTTTTAAGTTCATTTTCGCAGCTTAGACCCTGAGCACAATGAACAAATTCATGAAGGATCGTTAAATAACCTTGTATTGATTCGAATACATCACTGGTCACCACTGCTGACATATTATTACCGTAAAACTCCAGTGGGAAAGCAGCTCTTACACCCTCAGGAATCGGAAACGGACAGGGTTCTGATTTCACATACTCATATTTCTGGTGATCCTTTGATATGTCATAAATGTAAAACTTATTATCCTCAACCAAAGTAACAGGATAAAAATCCTCTAAAACCGGATGGATCTCTTTTACCGATCCCTGTATTTCGATCAGCTTATGTAACTGTTTCGAATAGTCATTATGAGCCACATTAATTTGCCCCTTTTTATGGTTATATCAATATATCGAGTATCCGCAGTTTATATCAAAAGGCATAATCAGCAGTTTTTGAATATCCTTGAGATAATTTTTAAAGAGCCATTCTGTCGCTTTACCGTAACTTTCCCTGGTATCGAACTCCCAATAGGAAAAATACTTAACACACTTGACGATTTTGGTCAGCTCTCGCGGCGGATCTCCAAGTTCTACTCCATCAATGGTATAAAAGCGCTTGAAATATTTGATATCGATACATCCATTCTGTTGCTTTTGCTCTTCGGCTATTTTTGTTATCAATGCTTCAAATTCAGCCAATCTATCTGGCTTAACCTGAAAGATCTTAACCTCGGAAAAACTGTTTTTCATATTATACACCTCATTTTTTGCTACGTAGTGTAAACTAAATTACACCCTTTATGTTTTGAAATATGCTATTTATCAAGGGTTTCAAGATTTTTAAAATAAAAAACAATGACACCCCTCTTTTCTGGTATAATTGAGTCGTCCAAACACC
>DULR01000035.1 GCA_012840245.1 Clostridiaceae bacterium | reverse complement strand
TTATGGCCTTTCTGAAAACGTCAAGCGTTAGGAGAATTGTACTAATCCACAGCGTCTGTGAAAATTATAGCATTAAGTCCTTGGAGAGGGACTATAAACACTACTACTTTATAATACGAGGAGAAATCTTCAAGAATAAAGAATGGTCCGAACTGAACAGGAAAATGCAAAATCCTATATAAATCTGTTTTTTACAAAAAGATTGGACAAAATGTTGCAGTTTTTCATACGCTGAATATTAGGAAGCTAAAATTTGAGATGATTTAGTTTGTCAGCAGTTACCAGGTGTGTGATAAGAGTCAGTACTGTACAAGAGTATTTGGCAGCCATAGATGACGCAGCGTGTGTATTATGTGATGCTATTGAGAGTTGTGAGCTTTGGTTCAGGGGACATGTGCAAACAGGGTTTCAGCTGCTGCCGAGCATTTTTCGTCCCATTGACGGCATTCAGCTGAATCCTGAACTTGAAATAGTATTTTTATCAAAATTCAAGTCATTGGCAACCCCATATATCGATTACCTGCCGACACCTCCATTGCCCAATGGTGTCGAATCCTACTGGAGCTGGTTATTCCAGATGCAGCATTACGGTGTACCTACCCGTCTTCTTGACTGGTCCCGTGATGCTTTAGTTGCGCTATACTTCGCAACCAATCCGGAAGACCGATCACTTACCAAAGGAATCGATGGAGCGGTATGGGTCCTTAATCCTGTAGTATTGAACAGGGCATACAACTTCAATAAGTTTACTCAGGCCGGATACATCCCAAATGTGGAAGAAGCAGGCTTTAATATTCTCTTTGGACCTGACAGCCTGCCACTGAGCAATCCTAAACCGGCTGCAGCCATCGGTCCGTTGAACAGCAGCCGTATATCTGCTCAAAGAGGTGTTTTTACCGTATTTCCGCACCAGAAAAATCTGATTCCGATAGAACAGTTTCCTGACAGCAACCTTTTTCTGTTCAAGATCTGTATAGCCAATGAAAATGTCGACGAAATCCAGTCACAATTGAAACGTTACGGCATTACGAAGATATCTCTTTTTCCTGAACTTCAGTCTATTGCAGGAGAAATCACCAGACAGGTTATCGCAGAAAGAACCTGACAAACCGATTCATAAATCTGTTGACTGACTATTAAAGAGCAGTTTTATAGAGCAGTCAGGGCGACTATAATCATGGTTGAAAGAGATATGGAGGCTTAATGTCACTGTATCTCTCATTTACTGTTTTACAAAAATATTCATTATAGACACACAAGCTATTGATATTATGGATTTGGATGGTAAACTGATTATATAGAGTTTTACTGTCATGATCGAACTAAAAAATAAGTGATGTTTAAGATCTTCTGTAATTTAAGGCCGGGCTGAAACATGTTGAAGATGAGGGTGTACCGGAAACCCTGGTACAGTGATGTTAAGAGCATGCAGCCGGTCCTTTATAATTGAGCCCCTGATAAAGTCCATGCTCTTTCATGTAACGAAGCAATCCGGTAAGAACATGCCGCTTGTGCCCGCTCCATTTTGGCTCAACAAGATTTTTGCGGTTGCCGTCTCCGGTCACTCTGTGAATGACCATATTTTCCGGCATCCTTGTTATTGCTTCTGCCACCCATTTTATATATGTTGCTTCATCCAACAGTGGAAACGGTTTTTCCAGATACTCCCTGTATAAAGGACTGTCTTTCAGTATATGCAGCATTGATAGTTTGATACCGCTTAAAGGCTGATTTGCAATATAATCGATAGTAGCCAAAAAATCAGCATAATTCTCGCCCATAAGTCCGACTATCAAGTGGACTATTATTGGGATGTCTGCTTTATTCAGGTGTACCACAGCGTTTTCATATATTGCAAGATCATATCCTCTGTGAAAGAGATCTGCTGTTTTTTGATGGATCGTCTGAAGTCCAAGTTCGATCCATACAGGCTTGATCTTTGATAAACGGCTGAGCTCTTTTATCATGGTATTTGACAGACAGTCCGGCCTTGTACCGATCGAAATCCCTACGACTCTTTTATCAGCGATGATCTCTTCATATACGGGCACAAGCAGCCTGACAGGCCCATACGTATTGGTAAAGGATTGCAGGTATGCAATGTACTTATTTGAACTGTGTTTCGATGTCACCATCTCAATGGCTGAATCGATTTTTTCATGAATGCTCATAGGTCCCGCTATGGCAAAGTCTCCGGAACCTCTTGCAGAGCAAAAAGTACAGCCACCTACGCCTTTTGTGCCGTCTCTTGTGGGACAGGTGCAGCCTATATCAAGCGAGATTTTATAGACTTTTTCGCCAAAAATCTGCCTATAGTATTGGTTTGCAGAATAATACGGTTTTTGATCCGGCCAGATTTTCATGAGCTCTCCTGAAAAATAGTCTTGCAGTTTATATTTTGTTCATATTCAGTTCATATTGTACCAATATAATAACTCATAAAGAAGAGTGTTTCGGATGATAAATCAACAGATGAAATGGAACAGGATCAGCACCACAGAATGAATCTGCATCTGCTAATAAATGCATGAGAAAAGGAGATGGCCATGAATAAGCAAGAAAGCGTTATAAATTCAAATGAATACTTTGAAGCTCTGCTTTCAGATGATTCTGATTCTCAAATCTATGATTTATCACAGGAATTGATAGCAACGGACAATCCGCTGGTCAACACTGTATGGGAGCAATCCAAAGAATTTCTACGCTTTTTGGTCGAGTACAAAGAGCTGATGATGATGTATAAATGTGCAATAAAAGAAGTAAAAACCAAGTTTGAAGTTCTGGACACCGAGTTTAAGATCAGATATCAGAGAAATCCCATAAATTTTATTAAAACACGCCTGAAGAGCACTACGAGTATTATTGAGAAAATGAGAAAAAGACAGATACCTTTTACAATCGAAAATATTGAACAGCATATTAACGATGTTGCAGGGATACGGGTGATCTGTTCGTATGTCGATGATATCTACAAAATTGCGAAAGCTCTTATACAGCAGGATGATATAAAGCTTATTGAGCAAAAGGATTACATAGCAAATCCGAAACCGAATGGCTATCGAAGCCTTCACTTGATTGTCAGTGTTCCGGTCTATTTTGCTGAAAATAAAAAGAACATAAAAGTGGAGGTCCAGATCAGGACCATAGCAATGGACTCCTGGGCCAGCCTTGAGCATCAGCTAAGATATAAGCAGCAGACAGAAAACGAAGCAGAGATCTCTGAAAAATTGAAAGAGTGTGCCGACCTTATATCGGAAATAGATTCCCGTATGCTTGATATAAGGATGAACATTGAAGCAAACAGCAATGAACCGACCGAAGAAGAGATACTTCTGACAAAATTAAGTAAGATCGACATACCAATCGAATAGATATCTCTTCGCCTTGGAACTGATACCAGAAATGCAAAAAAAAAGTAGAGGAATAAACCAAATCGCATCAGTTAGAAAGCCTGGAGGGAAAGCAGAAAATAAAGCGCTTCTCACCGGGCTTTTCTTATTCTCTATCATGTCTGGACTATGTTTCTGCTTTTATGATACAATGGCTTATCGGCGAAAGCCATTTTGGAGGAATATTTATGGAACGATCCGCATCATCAGGCGTTTTCAAAAAAATACGGAACACATTCATAGGAGACCGCAAATTTTATGCCACAGTATTTGCGCTGGTGCTGCCACTGATTGTGCAGAATGCCATTTCACATTTTGTAAACCTTTTGGACAACATCATGATAGGTCAGGTTGGAACTGCCCAGATGTCGGGAGTCGCTATTGCCAACCAGCTTATATTTGTCTTCAACCTGACTGTTTTTGGAGGTCTTTCAGGAGCGGGCATATTCGGCGCGCAATTTTTCGGAGCAGAAGATAACGATGGCTTGCGTCATACGGTAAGGTTCAAGCTCTGGACCGGTGCCATCACTTTAGCTGTTGCTCTGATAGTATTTCTGATTTATGGAGATCAACTGATCTCCCAGTATCTGACCGGTGAAGGGGATGCTGCCGAAAGAGCTGCCATGCTCGAATACAGCAGAAGCTACCTTCGCATAATGCTCTGGGGATTATTGCCGTTCGTATTATCACAGGTATATGGCGGTACACTTCGCGAAACGGGAGAGACCATGCTGCCCATGAAGGCCAGTCTTGCAGGCGTATTTTCTAATCTCTGCCTGAATTACATTTTGATCTTCGGAAAGCTTGGATTACCGGCCTTAGGGGTTGAAGGCGCGGCCATAGCAACTGTCGTATCCCGCTTCGTGGAGCTTTCTATTATTGTTGTATTCGCTCACAGACATACAGCCAGATTCAAATTTATTGAAGGTCTTTATAACTCGTTCAGAATTCCAAAAGGCCTTGCTTTTGACATTATCAGAAAGGGTATGCCGCTCCTGATAAATGAGCTTTTATGGTCACTGGGTATGACCACTTTGACACAAATATTCTCAACACGCGGACTGAATGTGGTTGCAGGGCTCAACATAACCAGTACCATTACGAATCTGTTCAATGTAGTCGTATTCTCCATGGGCTCGGCAGTCGCTGTCATGGTTGGTCAGGCTCTGGGAGCAAACGATATCCCGCGTGCAAAGCAAACTGCCTGGAGACTTATTTTTTTCAATTTCTGTATTTGTATCATTGTCGGTGGCGCACTTGCTGCTTCGTCTCCTTTTATTCCGTACATATACAAAACCACCGACGATGTGCGCAGACTGGCTACCCGTTTCATGCTGACCAGTGCCATGTATATGGGCTTTAACGCTGTTGCTCATTGTACATACTTCACCATACGATCCGGCGGCAAAACATTCGTAACATTCCTTTTCGACAGTGTATATACATGGGTCGTCCTGGTTCCATATGTCTATATGCTTACTCATTTTACGACTATGGATATAATGGTTCTTTATCCAGTATGCTATGCAGCTGACATTTTAAAGTGCATAATCGGGATAATCATCGTAAAAACCGGCCATTGGGCGCAGAATATGGTTTCGGCTTCCGCTTCAAATGAACGGATTGACTTCAATTCCGACATTGAAATAACACCATAAGATGAGACGATCTTTGATAATCCCCACTGTATTGCCAGCTGAGCGCTTACGATGATGTGTACAATGCTTGTCATGTCAGTTATAATGATAGATGACGATCGACGATACTGAAGCATCTGAGATCAGAACATGATAACAGCAAATTGATGCATCTCTGTGCTTTACATCTTAGGAGGCAGGAAGTGACATGAGCATTTCAAATATTCTCGAGCTGCTTACTGGCGTGGCCCTGTTCCTGTTCGGTATGACACTGATGGGGGAAGGCCTTAAACAGGTAGCAGGGAATAAGCTTGAGCTTATTTTGTACAAGCTCACGGGAAAACCAGTTAAAGGGCTTTTGTTCGGAGCCGGGGTCACAACGGTGATCCAGTCTTCATCAGCAACATCAGTCATGGTCGTTGGTTTTGTAAATTCCGGTATTATGAAGGTCAGACAAGCTATTCCTATCGTGCTGGGGGCGATTTTCGGCACAAGCATCACCGGATGGATTATCTGCCTGTCTGGGATCGATGCCGGATCTGGCTGGCTCATTCTGTTCTCCTCTGGCACATTTACATGCTTTACTGCGCTGATTGGCATATGTTTTCGCATGTTTTCCAAAAACCGCTTTAAAAACCATCTTGGTAACGTTTTGCTTGGTTTCGCCGTTTTAATGTCTGGCATGTCGGTAATGAGCGGTGCCGTAGCGCCGTTGCAGGAGAATGAAGTATTTACAGGTATAATAACTGAATTCTCCAATCCTTTGTTTGGCATTCTTGTAGGTACCTTTTTTACAAGCGTTCTGCAAAGCGCATCTGCAGCTGTGGGAATTCTGCAGGCATTGGCTATGACGGGAACGGTACGGTTTGATATGGCGCTCCCGCTCATCATGGGTATCGCTATCGGAGCGGGTGTTCCGGTCCTGTTATCAGCAGTGGGCGCTACCACTAACGGAAAGCGTACGGCATTGGTTTATCTGACAAGCAACATGATCGGTGTGATTTGCAGCGCGACGGTGTTCTATGGACTTAATGCTGTTCTGAAGTTTGATTTTATTAATCAGACTATGACGATGACGACTATAGCAGCTCTTAACAGCATATACCGGTTTTTGGTCGTTGCTGCTCTGTTTCCCCTGAGCAGACAGCTTGAGTCGGTCTCAAACTGACTTGTTCGCTCCGACAGCGAGAACATTGTCGATGAGATGCCGATGAAGCCGCTTGAAGAACGCTTTATAAACTATCCGTCGCTGGCAATAGAGCAATGCAGGAATGCGATAAATGACATGGCAACCAAGGCAAAAGAAAGCCTGTTTCTCTCTTTCAGGCTTATAGACAAATTTTCTCACGAGAATTACGATCGTATACAACTGATCGAGAAAACGGTGGATAAATATGAAGACAGGATTGGAACCTATCTTTTGAAAGTCAACAGTAAGGAACTGAATGACAAGCAAAACGAGAGTATCGGTAAATTCTTGCATACAATTACTGACTTTGAGCGGATCTCCGATCATGCGGTAAATCTCGCCGAAGCAGCAAAGGAGATCTGTGAGAAAAAAATCGTTTTTTCTTCAGATGCAGTTAACGAACTGCATATAATCGGAAGCGCCGTCGAAGAGATAGTGACGATAGCATTCGAATCTTTTCTTGAAAATGATCTGGATCTTGCGGCAAGGATCGAGCCATTGGAAGAGCTTATAGACAATTTGTGCGGGGAACTGAAGCTCCATCATGTTCAAAGGCTGAAAACAGGCATATGTTCAATAAATTCAGGTTTTGTATTCAATGATATCCTTAACGATTATGAGCGTATAGCAGATCACTGTTCAAATATTGCTGTCGCAATGATCGCTCTGGAATCGGATTCCTTTGATGCCCATGCATATCTTGACAGCGTAAAACGGCTGAAAACTGAAAACTATGCAAAATATTTCGAAGCATACTCCAGAAAGTATATGATAGTATCGTAAGCAACAGAAGGAATATACTTGTTTCAGATGCTAACGTGATCAGCCCCTGAGCTTTAAGCAAAATATATAAGTTATACCTGATGAGAAGATTAACCAGTAAAATGATAAAGTTTTACTGGTTAATTTTTTTATAAAACAAGTACGCTTACTCAATATAAATGATTTTGTTATATAGAATAGCCTAATACGTCACTGCAATATATATAAGATATTGGTTATTATATATAACACATTAGTAAAAACATTATAATTTTACTTAGTAAAGTGTTGACATATTATACTGAACGGTATATTATTAATTACAGAAGAATGTGTTGTTAAAAAATATAAGAAAGACAGGGAAGAAACGTGGCAACGATCAATGACATAGCTCAAAGGGCAGGAGTTTCGATAGCAACGGTATCCAGGGTACTGAACCAGGATGAGACTCTGAATGTTTTGCCGGAAACAAAACGAAAGATATTGGAAATCGCTGAGGAACTGGAATATCAGAAGAAGGAGCAGGTCAAGCGCAAAAAGAAGCTTAAGATCGGTATCCACTTCTCGTATCCTCTGGAGGAAGAACTGACAGACGCTTATTATCTGTCAATACGTATTGCTGTTGAGAAGTCGCTTGAAGCCGACAATCACAAAAAGGTTTATGTTTCTTTGGACGAACCGGCTGCAAAATATGCTTCGCTCGATGGTCTCATCTGCATTGGAAGCTACGATCCCAATTTGCTGCAGAAGATCGATGCTTTACAGAAACCTGTAGTATTTGTCGACTGTTCTCCTGATATGAACCGGTATGATTCGGTTGTGATCAGTTATAGCCAGATCGTCAACAGTGTTCTGGATCATTTTACTGAAAGAAATCACAGAAGGATAGCCTATATAGGCGGAATCGACACCGACTCACTGGGAAATCAGATCATAGACAACAGGCTGCAATTCTATGAAAAGTATATGAAGGAAAAGGGAGTATACAATGAGGAGTATGTCAAGATAGGCCAGTTCACCCCTCAATTCGGATATTTTTCCCTGAAAGAGCTGATGGAGCTGCCTGAGCCTCCGACAGCGGTATTCGTTGCAAACGACTCGCTGGCTGCAGGCTGTTACAGAAGCGCCAATGATATGGGCAAACGGATCCCGGATGATATAAGCATCATCGGTGTAAACGATATTCCTGCGGCCAAATATATGTCGCCATCTCTGACCACTGTAAGATTATATATGGAATTTATGGGTGAAACGGCAGTTGAGCTGATAACCGAGCGAATAATCTCGAAACGGGAGATATGCAAGAAGGTAGTCATACCCACCCGTCTGATAGAAAGAGAAAGTGTAAAAAGTCTGTAAGTAAAACCCTTTGTGATTTTGTACCGTTTTTATTTCAAATAAATAAGCTTGGGAGGAATTCATTATGAACAAAAACCTGAAAAAAGTATTGGCGGTAATTTTGATTGCGGTAATAGCATTATCACTCGTTGCCTGCGGGTCAAATGGCAAGACCTCAAAGGGTAAAACAAAAATCCGTTTTGCAACCTGGGACGATGCTGAAACTCTGGAATTTCAGCAAAAAATGGTTGACAAATTCAATGCTCAGAGTGACACCATAGAAGTAATCATCGAAAGCTATGGAGATAATTATGATACCAAGATCACTGCCAGCATGGGAAGTAAGGACGCACCTGATGTCATGTATATGTGGAATTATCCCAAATATGCTGAAGGTCTTCTTCCTCTTGATGATTTAATCAAATCGGAGGGAACAGATTATAAAGCTAATTTTTATGAGGCTCTTTGGAACTATAACTCAATCAATGGGGTTATACTTGGAATTCCTGTAGGCTATACGACCCATGTTGTGTATTACAATAAGGATCTTTTTGACCAGACAGGTATCGCGTATCCTTCTGCAGACTGGACGTGGGAAGATTTAAGAAATGCAGCTGAGAAACTTTCCAATCCTGCAGAAAAAGTTTATGGGATCGCATTCCCTATCCAGCCCGATCCATATGATTATGAAATGTTTGCATGGTCCAACGGCGGAGCATATGTGGATGCACAAGGAAACGCAGCAGGAGTTCTTGACAGCGATAAAACGGCAGCGCCGTTCCAGTTTTTCCAGGACATGCTAAAAGCCGGCATAGCTATAGGAACAGATGATTATGGTTCAGAAAGCTTTTCAACAGGCAAGGTCGGAATGTTTATGAATGGCGCATGGTCCATCGATAAGCTGCAGAAGGCCGGTCTCAACTTCGGAGTCCAGGTTCTTCCCAGATTCGATAAATCGATCCCCTCAGCAAGTATCTTAAGTTCCTCCGGTGTTGCTATTTCTAAGACAACAGCAAATAAAGAAGCAGCATGGGAATTCGTAAAATTCTGGACAAGTGAAGAACTGAACAAGGAAAGGATCGGCTATGAACTGCCGGTATTGAAGAGCGTGGCTGGATCAGAAAAGCTGACATCCCACGAGATCTATTCCAAATTCTATGCTATGCTCGATCAGAGCTCACAGTATATGCCTGCATCTTTCATCAGCAAGGACTGGTCCAACCTGTCTGATAAAATCAACCTCGCTCTGGAAAAAATCCTTAACAGCGATTCCTTCACAAATGCACAGGAAGCTTTGAGAGAGGCTGCAAAATAAAAATATTGTCTGAATAACTTCAAATACTTATATACAGATGAAACGAGTCGATTAAGGAACTCGTGAGTTACTCCACGGGTTCCTTAAAATATATTAACTCCATGATCCAAAATGCTTCTTAAGGTATTGTCAAACCAGCTATTTTGTAATTGACAAAAGGAGTTCGTTATGAAAGCAAAAAGGAAAATGAACAGCAGATTTGCACCGTATCTGTTCATACTGCCATATTTTATCGGCGTCTTACTGTTTACGGCAGGGCCGCTTGTAATGTCGTTCATTATGAGCTTCTTTGACTGGCCGGTAATCGGTGATCCTGTGTTTACCGGGATGGGGAATTATATCGAGTTATTTACTAAGGATTCGCAGTTTTATGATTCCATGGCGATCACTTTCAAGTTCTCAGCCATTTTTGTCCCTTTGACGATAGTATTGTCTCTTGCGCTGGCACTTTTGATTTCCAGACAGCTAAAAGGGATCAGCCTGTTTCGGGTGGTTTTCTACCTGCCGACCGTTGTATCCAGTGTATCCATATCGATTATCTGGGGATGGATTTTGAATAAAGAATATGGCATACTGAACTATATGCTGTCATTACTGGGAGTCAGCGGCCCGGACTGGCTAAACAGCAGAAAATGGGCTTTGGTTGCCCTGATAATCGTTTCTGGCTGGACAGTCGGAACAATGATGCTTGTATTTTACACAGCCCTTAAGGGCATATCCACAGAGATCTACGAAGCTGCCAGAATTGATGGATCCGGAGAATTCCGTACCTTCTTTCAGATAACCTTGCCTCTAATTTCGCCTACAATGCAGTTCAATATAGTAACCTCCTTTATTTCGGCGCTGCAGAATCTGTCGCTTGTTATGCTGCTGACCAAGGGTGGCCCGATGAAGTCCACTTATATGTATGGGTTGTTTGTGTATAACAATGCATTTCAAAAATCCAGACTTGGTTATGCATCAGCCAGCGCATGGGTCATGTTCGTCATCATTCTGCTGCTTACGAGCCTGATATTTAAATCCTCTGACAGGTGGGTCTTCAATCAGGTGACCAGTAAAGAAGAAAGAAGGTAAAATAAATGAGAGTATCCAAAGCAACCAAGATCGTTACGTACTTACTGTGTGTGGTATTGAGTTTTTACTTCCTTTTTCCGTTCATCTGGATGATATTGACTGCAGTAAAGTCCGAAGGTGAAATATTCACCTATCCTCCGAAATTTTTCCCGGATACATGGCGATTTCATAATTTTATCGATGCATGGAATGCTCAGCCTTTCGGGAGATTTACATGGAATTCGGTACTGGTTACCGTATGGACCACCGCAGGTCAGGTAGTATCAGCCTCTTTGGCTGCCTACGGATTTGCAAGATATCAGTTCAGGGGAAAGAAATTTCTTTTTTCGATCCTCCTTGCAACGATGATGTTGCCGTGGGATGTGACCATGATACCTCAATATATGGAATTTAATCTGCTGGGCTGGATCGATACTTTGAAACCGCTTATTATACCTGCGTTATTCGGATCGGCATATTACATTTATCTTATGAGACAGTTCCTGGAATCCATGCCCAATGATTTCGCCGAATCTGCAAAGATCGACGGAGCAAACGAGTTCCAGATTTACAGCCGGATATATATGCCCATGATGAAGCCCTGCATTATCCTGGTCTGTGTTTTGAACATGATAACTGTATGGAATGATTATCTTGGACCGTTAGTTTTTACGAATACTCAGTCGAAATATACATTAGCGGTAGGCCTGGCCGCCTTCAAGGGTGTCCACAGCACTGACATTATACCCATCATGTGCATCAGCATCCTGATGTGCATTCCTCCTGTAGTAGCTTTCTTCATAGAGCAGAAGAACATTATTGAAGGAATCAGCGGAGGTGTGAAGGGCTGATATCGATATAAATGGAAATTGACGCAGATTGCCGATACATCATGATTACAAAGGAGAATTTATATGCCTTATATTAAGGAATATCCATGGTGCTCGAACCAGACACTATCAATCAACAGACAGAAAAACAGAGCGAGCTATATTCCTTACTCCGCCGGGGAGAAATATGATTTTGAAGGGATAAGAGATACTGACAGATGCATTTTATTGAACGGTGAGTGGGATTTTCAATGGTTCCCGTCGCCTATGGATGTCAGCCGGACCCATCTGGAGGGCAAAGGGTTGGCACATAAGATCAAAGTTCCTATGAACTGGCAGTTTGCCGGATTCGGGGTTTTTCATTATACCGATGAGATGTATCCGTTTCCCATAGATCCTCCCTATGTGCCTATGACAAATGAATGCGGGGTATATCACCGCACTGTCCGGATCGATCCTTCTCAGAAAGAAGAGTGGAGATATTATCTTAACTTTGAAGGTGTGGAAAGCGCATTTTTCGTTTATGTGAACGGAATCGAAGCAGGCTTCAACCAGGGGAGCAGAATGCATTCTGAATTTGAGATCACCTCACTCCTTCATGAGGGTGTTAATGATATAGTTGTTCAGGTTATGCAATATTCAGCAGCTTCTTATCTCGAAGATCAGGATGAGTGGTGGCTTGGCGGGATCATCCGTGATGTATACCTGCTTAAAAGGCCAAAAGTGCATATTGCCAATGTGAACATTGAAACAAATTTTTGTGCAGACGATAACACAGGAAGCATATCAGTTTCCATATATACGACCGGAAGCATGGAAGCGGAAGCCGAACTGATCGATGGTGACGGAACTCCTTTGTTCTGTGAAAGCTTCCGGACAGAAAACAATAAATATGTTTTCAAAAAAGAATTGGAAAACGTTCAGGGCTGGAATGCAGAGCAGCCATACCTGTACCGGCTCATCGTCAGAAGTCTTGATGACAACAGACAGATCAATGAAGTGATCCCGTTCCAGGTGGGTTTCAGGAACCTGGTCATCAGGAACGGTATATTGTTATGGAACGGCAGAAGGATCCTCATGAAGGGGATCAACCGCCATGAATTCAACGCCTTCTCAGGAAGGGCAGTGACTTATGAGCAGACAAAAAGCGAGCTTATGATGATCAAAAAAGCCGGGATGAATGCGGTAAGGACTTCCCACTATCCGAACAATCCTTTCTTCTATGATCTGTGCGACAGGCTGGGGCTCTATGTTATCGATGAGGCAGACCTGGAGACCCACGGCTTTGAAGTGGTGGGAGAGCCGACTGCCCTCTGTGATGATATTGGCTGGGAAAAAGCCTATCTGGACCGTATTTCAAGGATGGTGGAAAGAGACAGGAACCATGTTTGTATTGTACTGTGGTCGCTTGGAAATGAGTCTTCTTACGGAAGAAACTTCAAGGCTATGTATGACTGGGTAAAAGCGAACGAACCAATCCGTCCGGTACACTACGAAGGGGACTCAAAGAATCAGAGCGTTGATGTTTCAAGCACCATGTATTCAACAATAGGTAAGCTTGCGGAGCTCGATACCATTGACGATCCTCCGATGCCGCATATTTTATGCGAGTTCGGACATGCAATGGGGAATGGACCCGGAAGTCTGAACGAATATTTCGACCTGATCGAAAAATCGAACAGGATCCAGGGATGCTTTTTATGGGAGTTCAAGGACCATGGTATCAGCAGAGATATCGACAACAGAGAGGAAGCTTATTTATACGGGGGGGACTTCAAAGAAAAATACCATAACGGGAATTTCTGTATGGACGGGTTGGTTCGCTCCAACGGAGAACCTTCCCCTGCATTTTACGAGTATCAGAAGGTGATAGAGGATATCCATGTCATCGGGTTTGACCGGAAGAACAAAACTGTCATTGTCAGGAACAGAATGGATTTTTCTGACACTGAAGGTGTTATATGCCATGTGGAGATATACAAATATCATATCCTGACAGAAGAACGGTCATTTGGGATCCCAGCAATAAAAGCCCATGAGACCGGCAGGATACAACTGGATGATGTCCTCAGTGATTACGACTCAGATAAAGAATACATTACGATAAAACTGAGGTTTGAAAAAGAAGTGCGGCTGTTGGATGAAACAGTGACACGGATCATGGGTACCTTCAGCTCGCCCGTGTCAGAGGAGAAGACCATGCCGATGTCTGCCGAAGCGTTTATCAACGGAAGACCAGGAGAAAACCTGTCGGAACCGTCATTGCATGGAAACCCGGAGAAAGCGCAGAAAATCCATTTGAATGAAACAGCAAGATACTATGAGATAAAAGCAGGCAGTGTCAGCTTAACGATCGATAAAAGCAACGGAGCTGTTTATGATTACAGGATCAACGGCAGGCTTGTCATCGAACAGGGCCCTGTTCTGAATCTGTTCCGTGCCTATACTGATAATGACAAAAAAATGGTCCAGCTGTGGACTGACATGCATTTGAACAGCTGCAGCATGATAGTCTACAGTACCGGATACTCCATGACTGAAAATGATGTCAGGATATCATTTGAGGGCAGGTATGCTCCAAACGGCATGAAATGGGGGATACAGACTTCCATTACATATATAGTCGACATTCGCGGGGCAGTAGAGATGAATATCAGCGGAGAATTCAAAAATGCTCCTGATGTCCATTTGCCCAAGATCGGAACGCAGCTGATGCTTTCGGAAGAATACAACGAAGTTGTCTATTGCGGTATGGGGCCAGTAGAAAATTACTGCGACCGTGATAAATTCGTTTCCCCTGGTATTTATAAGGCAAAAGCCGATGAGATGGACCAGCCGTATGATTATCCGCAGGAATACGGGAACAGGACCAGAGTGGAATGGGCCAGCTTTTACTCGAAGAAAGAGCGGACAGGGATCATATTCTCCACAAGCATACCCGTGGATTTCTCTGTGCGTCCTTACTCAGACCAGCAGCTTTATGAAGCGAAGCATTCCTTTGAACTGATAAAGGAAAACAAATTATTCGTGAATCTGGACTACAAGAACTCAGGCCTTGGCAGCGGGAGCTGCGGTCCGGAACGCCTGGAGCAATACAGGGTATTGCCGCTGCCTTTTGAGTATTCCATTTATATAAGACCGTACATGAAATAGCGATCAGTAAGATAAGCAAAAATTCAAGGGGGAGATTCATCTTGTACAGAGACCGGTTCTCAGACAGGATCAAATACTATATTGCTGATGATGAGTGGATCGTAGCTGAAACAGAATATGATCCCGAAAAAAATTTGATGTATGAAACGCTTTTTGCATTGACAAGCGGCAAAATGGGAAACCGTGCTACTCATCCCGAAGGCTTTATCCGCAGGGAGCTTCCTGCGAACTATGTACATGGGGTATTTGACAGGTCGGAAGCCTTCCAGAGGGAGCTATGCAATACTCCTAACTGGAATCTCCTGAAAATGTATTATAAAACTGAGCCCATCGGACCGGAATCGGGTCGTGAGCTGAAGGATTTTATCCGGATACTGGATATGAAACATGGTTTTGTAGCGACCCATTACATCACCATTGCTTCTGACGGCAGAGAAACACTGATCGAAAGCATAAAGCTTCTGAGCAGGAGCGATCCGGAATGCGCCAGACTAAGATTTTATGTCACACCGCTCAATTATGGCGGTTTGCTGGAGTTTGAAAATATCATAGACGCAACTGTGACTAATTTCATGGACTATCCGAGATTTAGGGTAAAGCATCTGAATACGAGAGAGATCGGGCCTCTTGAGGATTCTGGCATATATGTTCAAAGTGAAACAAGGGATTTCCTTCTGCCCTTGACGACTGTCGCCGACGTGAAAGTGACCGATCAGGCCGGAAATGACATCATTGGCTGCAGACAGTACCGTGGCCACGGCGAACAGGCAGTCGAGTTCTTTGATGCCAGAGTCGCAGAGGGTATGACCATTTGCGTCGATAAGTTCGTTGCGGTCGTAAGCGGAAGAGACGGCGGCAACACAAAACAAATCGCCGAAGAAAAGCTGCGCAGATTTATGTGTAAAAGCTTCGAGGCAGAGATCGGGTCACAGGGGAAGATTTACGCAGATTACTGGAAGAGAGCAAACATAGTGATAGAAGGAGATCCCAGGCTGCAGCTGGCGATCCGCTTCAATTTGTTCCATCTTATGAGTACGCCGAATCCCGGGGACAACAGAACGAATATAGGAGCAAAGCTGATGCACGGGGAAGAATATGGCGGACATGCCTTTTGGGACACCGAAATATTCATGCTGCCGTTTTTCACGCTGGTGTTTCCCGAGATCGCGAAAAATCTCGTGGAATACCGTTATCTGTTGCTGGATGCCGCCAGGAGGAATGCCGAAAAATGGGGCCAGAAAGGGGCCAGGTACCCCTGGGAATCGGCTGATACAGGCGATGAAGAATGCCCTGACTGGACCATCGAAGGAGATGGCACCTGCTACAGATGCACGGTGGCAGAACAGGAAGTGCATGTGACCGCGGATATCATATATGGAGGGCTTCAGTATTTCCACCTGACAGGGGATATGGAATATTACGAAAACAACCTGCTTGAGATGCTTGCCGAGACTGCGCGTTTCTGGAATTCGCGGATCGAATATAACAGTGCGAAGGACTGCTATGAGATCACAGGCATAACCGGTCCGGACGAGTGGCATGAGGCAGTTTCAAACAATGCCTATACCAACTATATTGCTAAATGGAATATGCTTACTGCGGTGAAACATCTGAGAGAATACAAAGCTTATAACCCGGATAAGTGCAGAAAGCTTTTTGAAAAACTTGATCTTGATGAGACCGAGCTCGAACATGTAGAAAAGAACGCTGCAAAAATCTTCATTCCGGTTAAAGAGGGGCTGATTGAGCAGTTTGAAGGATATTTCAACCTTAAGGACCATGAGATCTATGAATGGGATAAAAACAAGATGCCTGTTATCCCAAAGGAACTGAAGGGTGTGAAAAGAGCGGATACAACAATAATCAAGCAGGCTGACGTGGTAATGCTTCTGTTCCTGTTCGACGAGGAGTTCGATGCTGTCACCAAGCGTATCAACTTTGACTTTTACGAAAAAAGAACACTCCACAGATCCTCCCTGAGTCCAAGCATCTATTGCATCATGGGGCTTCGTGTCGGAGAGAGCGAAAGAGCCTATGACTATTTATGCAGAAGCGCTTTCGTAGATATCGACAATAATCAGGGCAATACCAGGGAAGGGATCCATGCTGCTTCAGCGGGAGGAACATGGCAGGCTCTGGTTTTCGGATATGGCGGGTTGTCGATTAAGAATGATCAGCTGCATTTCAGTCCCAGACTCCATGAAAAATGGACAAGGATTAGGTTTTCTATTGTCTGGAAGGGAGATCTGATCGATATTGAGATCTGTAAAGACTCAGTAAAACTCTTCAGCAGGAGAACCCAATGGAGCTACTTCGTTGACGGTAAGGAACATAAGGCGGAGATAATAAATGAATGATATGAAGAAAAAAAGAATACTTGCCGAAATGTCGCTGCTGCTGGTGACATTGATATGGGGGAGCGGCTTTATTGCGACCGAGTATGTAATAAAAGCAAACTGGGGCACTTCCCTCATAATGACTGCCAGATTCATCATAGCTGCCATAGCAATGGCAGCTGCTTTAAATAAAAAAATAATGAAGATAACAAAGTATGAATTAATACATGGATCCATTGCAGGAGTATTCTTATTCCTGGCATTCTACACCCAGACTCTTGGCCAGTCGGCTACTACGGTATCGAATGCAGCATTTTTTACCGCTACGAATGTGGTCATGGTTCCTTTTATCTCATGGGCTGTAAATAGAAACAGACCGGGGATCCGGACCATACTGCTGACCATTATGGCTCTGGCCGGAGCTGGTGTCCTGAGCTTCAAAGACGGAATCTTTACTCTTGGGACAGGAGATCTGATAGTACTGCTCTGCGCGTTCTTTTTTGCTTCGCAGATTACATATACTGAAAAGGCGACCAAAGGATCTGATCCTGCCAGAGTGAATTTTGTACAGATCATGTCGGCAGCAGTCCTGTCTGCCATAGTATTTATTATTCAGGGTGTAGGCATCGGGAGCGCTGATGTATTACAGGGAATACTTCCAATTCTGTTTCTCGGTGTTTTGAGCACCTGCCTGTGCTTCTTTCTGCAGACAAGCGCCCAGAAACATGTCACAGCTTCCAATGCCGGTGTTATATTATCGCTTGAAGGGATCTTCGGCGGATTGTTTTCCGTGTTGCTGGGGCTTGAACCTCTGACTGTCAACCTTGTAATAGGCGGAGTTCTTATCGTCGGAGCCGCAATATTGATGAACATAGAATGACTGTTTTATTCTTATCAGTTTATTTAACTACTCCTTCTTTGTGTCTGTTATACCCGTCTTGTGTAACGGGGACGGACCTTTCTGCACATTTTGCCTGAACTGTAATATATGAAGTTGAAGACATACATATTATCACTTAACATTTGTTTTATACCAAGCTTTAGGTTAAGCTTGGTATATATTTTTTATGGTACAATAAAGGCACTAGGATTATACGATAATATAAACCAACTGATTGTGCTTTATTGGTTAAATACCTTAGAAAACAAGGATATGCAGCGGATAATAAAGTTATTCGAAACGGGCGTTACACTGCTGAATTATAAAATGCTTAAGAAAACCTGATGTTCAGGGTTAAAGGAGTGCAGCAAATGAGTAATAAGAGAAAACAGTATATTTATGTCCTGAAGCCTATATCGTCTTTACTGAAAGAGGAAAACTGGACTGAGAAGGAAGAAGAAATCGTAGCAAGGCATTTTAGAAAGGCTTCAGGGATTGCTTGAAGAAGGAAAGCTCATTCTGGCAGGGAAAACCGGTGGCATGGACGAAAAAACCTTTGGCATAGTTATTTTTGAGGCTGATTCGGATGAAGGAGCCAAATTGATTATGAAGAGCGATCCTGCTGTTGCAGAAGGAATAATGAAGGCGGAATTGTTCCCATACAATGTTGCGTTGATGAGAGGTTCTGTTACCTGATTTAGTGGTAAACTAAAAAAATGTAGACAGTATGTCATCTGTATATATCTTGTAGATGATATGGAGGCTTTTTATGGTATGGATGCCATATTGGAACGACACAGTCAAAATTGAAAGCGGAGGAAGACATCCTTTGCTTCTTAATCGTTTCCATAACCATATGGAGGAATTCTTAATAAAATCGATTGTTTCGACTACTGACTGATTAAGATACATATCATATTGCTGTTGGATCATCGGGGATATTGAAGAGACTATTAAATGTGAGAATTATAACGAAGTATGAGTTCCGGTAACCTGAATCTCATTCAATTATAAGACGAAACAGTTATTAACTGCAGAGAAACAGGCGAACCCTGTAAAGGCGGAGCTGTGGTATTCAGAACAAGCGATCCTTCCTGAACTGAGTAATTGACAGGGGGCTGGATCACGGCATTTATAAAAAGATTTGTCAAAGAAACGCTGGCAGGGTCGGGTATGCCTTTGTTTCCGTACATCCTGATCTCATCATCATTGGTATATATATAACTTTCATGCGCAAAGGCGTTATATATATAAGTCTCGGCTCTTAAGACACTGCCATCAGTCCCTTTGATGGTTATGAACTCCAGAGTGATCGGGACACCTTTATGAGGAATGTCCGAAGTCAGCAATGTAAGAAGTCCTTTTTCCACCTTGTAATTGGCTGAAGGCTGCAATACTCCGTTGATATATAAATTGATGAAGGATACTTGTCCGGGATCGATGATGCCCTTATCACCATATGCATACAGTTCATCATCGTTGGTAAACACTCTCTTTATGCCGTCAGAGATAGTATTGTAATAATATGTTTCAGCCTGCAGGACCGTACCGTTGGAATCTTTGAAGGTAACGAAGCTGATGGCTATGGGAGCATTTTTAAGCGGAGCATCTTCAGTTTTCAATTCTAGCAATCCCTTTTTGATTTCATAATTCACTTTTGGCTGCAGAACTCCGTTGATATACAGAGAATAGTAAGAAACCTTCCGGGGATCCAGGATGCCCCGGTCACCATATATGGTCAGTTCGTCGGCATTGGTATAAATCTTTTTGATACCGTCTGATAAGGCGTTATATTGATACACTTCGGCCTTGATGCTATCCTGCTTGTATTCGATGTGGATATCTTTTGTGAAATGAATCTTGTCAAAGACCTGTGTAACACGTATACATGCCGTTTTATACCCGGATCCATAAACTTCTGAGGATTCGTCAAAAACCGGAGTTATCAGATCTGTCTGAGCCGTTGAACGAACGATGACACCCAGCTTTATTCCGATCTTTATTGTATTGTCTGAAAGAATGTCATCGATATAGCATTCAAATTCACGTATCCTGAACAATAATTCGGTTTTCTTTGATGCGTGAATATAAAACTTTTCATATGCGGTAAAAGGTATTGGTCCGGAGATGCGATCCCCGTCCAGATAAACAGAGATAAAGCCTTTTATTGCCACAATGAACCTGACCCTGTCCACTGTTTTTCCTGAAGGCAATCGAACCTGCTTCTGAACATATTCTTTGTGGTGGGTTATATCTATAAAGCCGATTGAATCAGGATTATATGGATTTAAAATGTTTCCGTCCTTATCAGTCAGGAAACACATGATCCTTTGCCTGATGCCGGACATCATTCCTTGCTCCGTTCATGCTCTTTAAAATATTTTATTCCTGTTTTGTTTATTAAGTTACATAGACCAGAAGAGTGGGCAATACGGTTGCCCACTCTTTTGTGGTATCAGGTCTCGACCGTAGTCGTTGAATCGGCCTCTGGAGCAAAGTTCGTGACTATCAAGGTAATAGTTGCATCTATAGGGACAGTGCCTGCATCGGTTATTATGACCTGGTTCGCTTCAACGGTGTATAAGGTTTCCGGTTGAAGAACACCGTTTATGAACAGCAAATAATAACCGTTATCTGGCGTTACCAGGGTGATGTTGACGACAGGATTTTCCTGCTCGTCTACAAAAGCAGCCGCCGGGATTGTTAAGGTTCCCTGATCGAGATGCTGCGGATCCATGAGATAAAAATACTTTTTGACCGCCGGCTTGGTTGTGACTGTTGTCGTCGTTTGTGCAGTAATGGCAAGCTTGAATAGTGTAGCCAATTTTAACCCCCCTTAAAATTTGTCCTACTTCATTATATGTATTCGACACAAATAAGTACAATATGACAGTGATAAACTATTACAGACCATGCTGAAAACTTCCGGAAAACGATGAATCTCGAAAAACAGGTGTATTTGATATATAATGTGATGCGGGGAGAAGAAAAACAGAACGTTTTTACAGGAGGAATCTTAAATGAGAGTATTGGCTATCGGGAACAGCTTTTCTGAGGATGCAACGTATTATTAACATAATATAGGGGAATACTTATATTCCATATTCAGAATATCTGCCTGATGAAAAAGCAGATCCGGGCATTATCAGATTAGTCCAGGAAACCATTGAAGATTTTTTTGAATAAGAATTTATTAAAATAAAAAATATAGTGGTATAACAATATACAAAATAATTTGAAGGAGTATTGATCCATGAATCCGGGACAGGAGATGTTTTATAGCTTTTTTATAGAACGGGCTAAGGACGACAAAAAAGAGGAAGCGAAAGCGCTGCTGGAGGAAAGCTTTGCACGTCAGGACGCAGGAACGTTCGACAAGGCATATTTCGAGAAAATGCTGCCAAAATATATGGCTGTAATAAAACCGGAAGCTATCGAAGAAGTAAAGGAAGCGATGGAACACTTCGCATCAAGACTATAAATGCTCCATCGCCTGCCTGGCAATATCGACATCAGATCGTCCACTGATCATGAATGATCCCTACTAGGTACCAGACATCATTCTTCTTTTCAAATGCTAGCCTGAGGCTTCTCCAGTCCATGCCTTCGTATTTGGGATCAATGCCTGAAAAGTGATACTCGACTATGATAGAGTTCTTATAAACCTCGAAGCTGTTGTTCAGTGCATTCCCATGCCCAAGGACCTGGTTGTAGCCTGTCTTCTCGGCATTTATGAAGTCGACATCATAGATGAACTTCCTGTAATAATCCTGGAAACTGAGTCCTATAGGATCCCCCGAACCGTCATAATGGCCCCAAAGGTATATCTTTGAGTCTGAAGCCAGGTTTTTGACTTCATCTGCGGTGAATACAAGATCGTTGTCAACATCGACAAATCCGTATGGAGAGAAACGGACGCCCTTGTCAGGATGGATGAATTCAGCAAGCTTTTCCATGTCAAAGTCTTTGATCGCGGTAAGGACATCGTTAGCTCTCTTTTCGATTATGCTTCTGATGTATTCTTCGGTGTCCGCCTGGAGTACATCGCTTTTGTCGTCCAGATCGCTCTTCTGTGATCCGTTCTCTGTAATCTTATCTTTATCCTGAGCGGAAGTACCGTCGGTATCATTTCTTTCGATTACCCTGATGTCGCTGGTATTCAGCTGCAGAGCTGCACAGGCCGGCAATGCGAATATCGATATTATAAGCAAAAGTGTAACTGGCAGTTTTCTTTTCATGATATCTCTCCTTTGAAGTATGTTTTCATGTATATAGCATAACAGCAAGGTGTTTCATACTTACATCGAACTTGTTTCAATGTTGTAACATTTACTTTGCCGGAAGCCTTATTATTGCGACAGTTCTGCCTTCGGCTCCATCTGTGAGCCTGACTGAACCTCTATGTGCGTCGATTATCTGCTTTACTATAGAAAGGCCTAATCCTGTTCCGGAAATACTTCTGGCGTTTTCTGCCCGATAGAAACGGTCAAATACTTTTGACTTGTCGGTTTCAGGTATCCCTATCCCCTGGTCGGATATCATCAGGATCGCTTCATTCGCTTCCTTATACAGTCCCACTCTCACTGAAGACCGGGGAGGGGAATATTTGAATGCATTATCGAGCAGGTTTACGATTGCCTGGACCAGCTTTTCCTTATCTCCTTTTATTAAAACCCCGGGCGTTATGTCCGATAATATGTCGGTTTCATATTTTTGAGCGCGGAACTGCATTCTTTCGACAGTATCCCTGACAAGGCCTGAGAGATCAAGTATGTCGAAATGGAATTCCTCCCTGCCGGATTCTATTCTGGACAGTGTCAGGACCTCTTCAACCAGATTCGCGAGCCTGTCAGCCTCATTGTTGAGATGAAATACGGCTTTCTTCAGATCAGGCCTGTCCCCAATCTCATCTGCAAGAAACTGAGAATAGCCTTTTATGGCAGTAAGAGGAGTTCTGAGCTCATGCGAAACATTGGACACGAACTGCTTTTGCCTCTGTATATAGTCCTGGAGCTGGATACCCATTTCATTGAAGCTGCGGGAAAGCTGGGCTATCTCATCAGATCCCCTGATCTCAACAGGAGTGAATATCCTGTTGGCGTAGTTGTTGGCAACTGCAGCCAGTTCGTTTATCGGTTTTGTCAGCCTTGTGGCTATATAGATGCTGATAAAGGTCATGAGCGCTGCAAAGATGAAAGCTCCTAAGAACAGAATGTTTGCGACTCCGGAAATCAGGCTCTCAAGAAAGCTCATGGGGTAAATGATCTCCAGAATACCGATGATATTGCCGTCAAAGATGATGGGAGATGCAAAAAAGGCAGTGCTGTTTCTGACAAGATAAGCATAGTTTCCTCCCGAAGCAGCACGAAGCAGTCCGGCGTTCTCCTCATCAGTGATGATGCTTCCGGAAACATTTTTTGAAGTCGCCAGAAGATCCAGTTCTTTGTCATATATGCGTATATTGCCGAAAACAAGACCCAGTTTTCCTATCACATATTGGGCAGTATCATGGCTCAGTTCGTCTGAGCTTTCGTTTTGAAGAACGTGAAGCTGGGAAATATACAATTCGGCCAGACTGCTTTGTCCGATCAGCTGCTGTTCGGCTGTTTTTATGCTCAGACCTTTGATTGCATTGAGAACCGCAAAACCGACAAAGAAAAGGATCACGAAGGTTGCTGACAGGTAGTGCAAAATCAGCTTTCCCTTAAGCTTCATCTTACGCACCTCCAAACCTGTAACCGAAGCCAAATACGGTCAGAATGTGCTTTGGATTGCTGCTGTCATCCTCGATCTTTTTTCTTAATCGTGTAACACAAATATCCACAGCTCTGGTATCGCCCATAAAGTCATAGCCCCAGGCCTGCCGGAGAAGCTCCTCCCGTGAGAAGACTTTCCGGGGATTTTTGATGAATAACTCCAGAAGCTCATATTCCTTTAGTGTGAGCTCTACCGGTTTGCCGCCTTTGGTAACGGTACGGTCTTCCAGATTGACTGTCAGATCAAGATGGCTCAGGACCTTTTTGTCTGCAGCTTCATTCTTCTCCAGACGCCGTAGTACGGCTTTTATTCGGGCAACGAGTTCCCTTGCATCGAATGGTTTTGTGATATAGTCGTCAGCTCCCAGCTCAAGTCCCAGAACCTTGTCGATGATGTCATTTTTGGCTGTCAGCATTATTATAGGAACTCTGCGTTTGCTTGTCATTTCCCTGCATAAATCATGCCCGTTCGTATCGGGAAGCATAAGGTCCAGCAGAACAAGATCGGGATGGAATGAATCGAACAGAGCCATGGCAGACTTTCGGTCTGAGGCCGTAGCAACCTGAAACTGCTCTCTTTTAAGTATCATTTCAAGCAGATCCAATATTGAGAGTTCATCATCGACTACCAGTATTTTATGCATATCATAGCTCCCCCTTTTATATGAAGTTTATCACGTAAAGTGCCGGAACTGAAAGGGGCTACGATCGAATTGCTCTATCATGGTGTTACTACCCTTCTTTTTCCGGTAGATTATATGTTAATGTAAAAATGGGACATCCCGGTACGAAACGTTTAAAAAAAATTTATAAATTGTTTAAATCCATGCGTTAAAATATCAGTAGTATCGGGAGGTGACAGGTTTGCAGTATAAAATACTTATAGCCGACGATGAGCCTGGCGTTGTGTCTTTATTGAAAGATTACTTTGAAATGAATGATTACCTTGTTCTCACCGCTATGGACGGAGAAGAAGCCATAAGGCAGGCGGAGCGCAGTCCCGATATCATACTGCTGGATATAAACATGCCTAAAATCGACGGGCTTGATGTCTGCAAGCGCATAAGGGAATACGTTTCATGCCCTATCATATTTTTAACTGCCCGGGTCGAAGATATGGACAAGATAGCCGGATTTGTTTCCGGAGGAGATGATTACGTGACCAAGCCTTTCTCGATCGATGAGCTGGGTGCCCGGGTAATGGCGCATTTAAGACGTGAAAACAGGCGTACCGCAAGTACAAGGATCAGATTCGAAGATGACCTTGTCATCGATTACGCAGCGTACAGGGTAAGTTTAGGAGATCAGGAAATACCGCTGACCAAAAAAGAGTTTGAAATAATCGGGCTGCTCTCTGAAAACAGAGGTCAGGTATTTGATAAAGAACGGATATATGAACGTCTGTGGGGGTATGATGCCGAAGGCGACTGCACGGTAGTTGCCGAGCATATAAAGCGCATACGGGCAAAACTTAAGTCAGCCGGTGCGGGAGAGCACATTGTGACGGTATGGGGAGTAGGGTATAAATGGAAGTAAAGAAGGCCGATAAAATTCATCCCTTCCGGGACTTATCTCTGAAATGGAGCTTTGCCTTGTATGCAGCTGCATGCGTTATTGCCGTACTCATCATTTCCATTTCACTCACCGGACTTTTCACATGGCTTCAAAATTGCATAGCACGACAATATGATGAGATGTATCGGGATGAGCTTGCTAAACAGGCTTATTTCGCTTCTGAAGAAGAGGTGCAGGGAAAAAGCCTGCTGATCCTGACCGGTGATATCCGACAAAGATTTTCTGTGAAGGATTCCATATTGTTTGACTTATATGGGATACTGAACATTCTTGTTGTACCCGTTACCTCGGTTATATGCATCATTGCCACCGGGGTCATATTTTATATGCGAAAACTCAAAAGACCACTGGCCATTCTGGACTCAGCTTCAGCGCGTATAGCAGAGGGCGATCTGGATTTTAATGTTGAATATGACAGCCGGAACGAATTTGGCCGTCTTGCCGCATCTTTTGAAAAGATGCGCAGATCCCTGTATGAAGCAAACCGTGAAATGTGGCAGATGATGGAGGCCCGCAGACGCCTGAATTCTGCTTTTGCTCATGACCTGAGAACCCCGCTGACTGTGCTTAGGGGCTATTGTGATTTTCTTCTTAAATATGCTCCGGAGGGCAAAATCAGCAATAAAAAGACTATCGCGACTTTGTCAACCATGGATGTGTATTTAAAGCGTCTCGAAGGCTATACCGCTACAATGTCATCCCTGCAAAAACTGGAGGAGATCGAGCTGTCACCCAAAGAGACAAGCTTTGACAGTCTGTGTGAAGAGCTTAAAAATGTTTCTGCCATGCTGGCATCAGAAATAAAAACAGACTTTCACAGCAGCGGCAGCGGTGTGCTGTACGCAGATCTGCCGGCTGTTTTGCAGACATATGAGAATCTTGTTTCCAACGCAATAAGATATGCGAAAAATGAGATCAAAGTACAGTGTAAGGTCAATGACTCAGTTCTCAGCATTACAGTTGAAGACGACGGACCCGGTTTTACGTCTGAGGCTCTGAAAAAGGCTGCAGAACCCTACTTCCGTACCGAAAAGGATATGACTGATATCGCGCATTTTGGTATAGGCCTGTATATTTGCCGTCTGCTATGTGAAAAGCATGGAGGAAGACTGACGATAGAAAATGCAGAAGGCGCAAAAGTCACCGCATGTTTTGACATATCGCCCAAATAATTTTTGCTTAGTAGATAAAAAATTTAAAAATATCTATTACACTCTCCATGTACCAAGATCAAGGAGAGTGATTTTTCATGCAGAAGCCTGGTATCCAGATACAAAACTTAAGTAAATGCTATGGCAAAAAACAGGCTTTATCCGGCGTCAGCCTCAACATCAAGCCCGGCATGTTCGGGCTTCTGGGCAAGAATGGTGCCGGGAAAACCACTTTGATGAAAATCATTGCAACACTTCTTAAAAAACAGGAGGGCAATGTGACTGTCTGCGGTATACCTGTTGAAAAGGCGTCTGAGGTACGGAAAATAATAGGCTATTTGCCTCAGGACTTCAACATGTACCGAAGTATGACCGTGTATCAGGCGCTTGATTATCTCGGCGTTTTATCAGGCATGTCAGGGCCGGAACGAAAGGATCGGATCTCGACTCTTTTAGCACAGGTCAACCTGACAGAGCAAGCCGGGAAGAAAGTAAGGGCATTATCCGGAGGCATGAAACAGAGACTTGGGATCGCCCAGACTTTGCTTCACGACCCTAAGGTGCTGATCGTTGATGAGCCCACTGCGGGTCTGGATCCGGAAGAACGGGTCAGATTCCGCAATCTGCTTTGCGAAGTCGCTGAAAACAAGACTGTGATACTCTCAACTCATATAGTCGGAGATGTGGAGGCGACCTGTGAAGATGTTGCGATCCTTCATGAAGGAAGGATATTGTTTGACGGGACCGTGACCGATCTGTGCCGCTTGGCTGACGGCAGCGTTTACATGGCAGAGGTTTCGCAAAAGGAGCTTGCCTGGATACGTTCTGCCTATATCATAACGGCGGTGATATCACAAGGAAAGAAAAGCATCGTGCGCTTTTTATCCCCCGACGGCAAACCGCCGGCAGGCAAATCCATTGCCCCAAATGCGGAAGATGCCTATATCTTCTGCTTGAACAGGGCAGGGAAAGGAGGATCCTTGTATGACGCAATATAGAATCGAACTGGTACGTATCCTGAAAAGTGTGATATATTTGCTGATGGTTGCCGGGATCGTTCTGTTCGCCCTTTCTCAAAGGGTACTTCCTCCCGATATGTCTGTAACAGAGCCTGAACCTGGCAGATCCTATGGAATGAAGCCTTCCAATGATCCGTCACTGATCATGCCCCAGGCAGCAGGGTCCTTGTTTGCCCAGTATTCCGCGAATAAGTATATAACTTATCCGAACGGATTTTATAAAGTGGTCAGACTAAATCAGGAAGACCGAAAAAAAATGGCCGGGATCGTAGCTGAACTCTCCATCAGAAGGCATTCAGTGTCCTCACAGAAATCAGAGGGACCAACGGAACGCGAAAACGAAGAGATCCGGATCAAAGGAGATGATTTAAGGCTGAATGATGACGGAAACCTGGAAATTGTCATGCCTGGCAGCGAAATCCCTGAAGATATAACCGAATTAGAGTTCGATCCTGAAATTTCCTGGGATCGGTTCAAAGAATTAATGGCACAGGCAGATAAACTGCTGGGCGGCGGATCTGATTTTTCGGAAGTATGGATGAGTCACAGATTCGGCCTTATTCCTGTCACATACGTGGAAGCTCTGGCCGATTACCACCTCGTAATTTCTCATGACAGGCTGACGGGCGCATATGCAAGACTCTTCAGCGACTATATGGGAATAATCCTTGGACTCTTGCCCGTTTTCCCGGCAGTTTTCCTAGCGTTGAGCGACAGGAAGGATATTTCTCCGGTACTGTATACCCGCAGCATATCATCAGCCCGATTCATTCTGGAAAGGTTTTTCGCGCTGACTTCGGCAACGATGCTGCCAATAATTCTGATGGGCACAATTTTGACCTTCAAACATGCCGGTGACTACGGCTGGGTGAACATAGATCCTTTTGCCTACTTCAGGTATGCGTTTTTCTGGCTGCTTCCGACAGCTATAGCCGCAATATCTGTGGGGATGTTCTTTACAACGCTGACCAATACGCCAATTGCCATTGCGATACAGCTAATATGGTGGTTTGCCGACATATCAGGCGGAAAAGGAATGTATACGTTCTTCGGAGTACGGCCAATACAGCTTATTCCCCGGCATAACGGGCTTGGTCACACCGAAGCGTATTTGGATTATCTGCCGGACCTTATTCAGAACAGGATCAGGATCATGCTGGTGGCTGTCTTTCTGATAACCGGAACCATATTTATATTCAGTGCCAGGAGAAGGGGGTCATTGTATGTTCCTGTATTTGCACGCAGCAAAATACGACCTGAGGTTTAATCTTCTGCCTCATATAGCTGTAGCCGTCGGCCTGTTGCTCCTGACACCGGTCATGTTCGGCATAACAGCCCTTGATTCCGGAAGTGCTGCATTGCCTCTTGAATTAAGTCTGCCGTTTCTTGGGGTTATTTTGCTGACTTCTGTATATTCTCCTGAGCAGGAACCCGGAATACTCGACACCGTTCGTGCAAGAAAAACGCCGTACCTTTTGATCTGCGGCATAAGGATCATAATGGCTATGCTTATTACGGTCATACTGACTTGCGGATTCGTCTTTATCATGTCTGTACTGGAATGCGAAGTCTCAGTCGAACACGCTCTGGCTTCCTGTGCCAATGCCTTTTTTCTTGGCGGTTCGGGCATTCTGGCTTCTTCCTTCAGCGGGCATGCGGTGATCGGTTACATCGTTCCGGTACTGTATTATGTGATCGATCTGATGGGAGGTCTGGGTGACCTGACTATATTCTCAATGATGAGGAGCGGCACGATGGAAGGAAAGGCCGTAATATTCGCTGTTGGCATATGCTGTATTGCAGTCTCCATATTGTGCCGCCATCTCAGAATACGGAGCAGTTAAATTTTATGATTTACTGCTCTTTTGCTGTGGTACATATTACATGTCGGAATTGCCTGTAATCGGGCCAAAAGGGTGTATAAATCCGAAACGAATGATTAGTGGGACATGCTGTTTACTGGCTGATCGATACCAAAACCTAAGGGGAGATAGTTATTTCAGACGATAAGCATGTATCAGCTATCGAACGCATGAATGGAAAAGGTCGGATCAACCTGGTAAAAATCCTGCTGATAATTGCCATGATTATCGGCATATCTGTTTTTGTCTATTTAACAGGCGGCACCAAAAAAGTTTTCGTGCATCTGATGTATATACCGATAATCCTGACTTCTTTATTCTGGGGTTCTTATGCCGGGCTGGCTGCAGGAGCGGTCTGCGGCATCCTGGCAGGTCCTTTTATGCCGCTTGATGTCCATCTTGGCGTCATGCAGGATCCGGTAAACTGGATCTCACGTTTGCTGATGTTCTCATTCATAGGTCTATTGACAGGATATATGATAGACCGGATTAACAAACTGAATAAAGAAAAACAGGAAAGAAACCTGAAAAGCCCGTTCTATAGCCACCTTCCCAATGAAAAAAAGCTTTTTTCCGATATCGAAAGCTATATCAGATCAAATAAGCATTTCAAGCTTATATCGATCAAATTGACAAACCTTAATGAAATAGAAAAATACGTCGATCCTAAACTCGCATTTGATGTGGTCGATGAGTTGGCGATCAAGCTTAAGCACTACTGTGGAAAAGATCATGTTTACTCATATGAAAAAGATGAGCTGATCGTACTTTCATGTGAAAACTGTGAGGCAGGTTATGAAGAAAAGATCAGGAAAGAATTGGATCATTATTCGTCTTTCCCTGTTTCCATGAACGGATATAAAATCAGATTGCTTCTGAAGGTAGGGATCTGTGAGTATAAGGGCGGGGATACCACACCGATCGAAATATACAATAAATCCCGTATCGCTTATGAGCAGGGGGAAATAAACGAGTCAGGCGTCTACTATTACAATGACAGCTTCAAAACCAAAAGAAGAGAGATACAGGATATCACCGGGGCAATGCTCGAATCAATACAGAGAAATGAACTCTTTGTTGTTTACCAGCCCAAGATCGATATCGTAAACAACAGGATCTCAGGTGCCGAAGCACTTGTAAGATGGAAGAGGAACGGAAAAGATCTGGTCGGACCTAATATCTTTATCCCCATCGCTGAAGAGATCGGGTTCATTGATAAGATCTCCAGGTTTGTTTTCAATAATGTGATTACACAGATGGAAACCTGGAAGAGTAAAGGGATGGATATAAAGTGCGCTGTTAATACATCGGTGCACGAACTGATCCATGATGAGTATTCTGTCTGGGCCAATGATTTAATAAAGAGCAAAAACGCAGACAGATCCGACTATGAAATAGAAATAACAGAAAGAGCCATAGCCTATAACGACAGAAGATTGATAGAGAAGATGTATTATTTGAAAGAGCTGGGGTATCAACTGTCCATCGATGACTTTGGTACAGGTTACAACTCATTGATGAGCATTGGTGAGATACCGTTCGATAAACTGAAGATCGACAAGTATTTTGTTGACCGGATCAATAAAACTGAGATTGCAGAACTGATCCGACATTTTATAGAATATGTACATACTCTCGGCAAAACCGTCATAGCAGAAGGTGTCGAAACTGAAGAACAGTTGGATATACTCAAAAAATTCAAATGTGACGAAGTTCAGGGTTATTATTTCAGCAAGCCCCTGCTGCCTGAAGAGTTCGAAGCATTCTACGAGAAATTCAATATGGCCGATAAACGAGGGGTTGTCGGTTATTAACGGAAAAAAAGCGCAGTCAATGTTATAATACTATTGACTGTTTTTGATATTTACGAAAGGACAGAAACATATGCCTCTCAGCTTGAAAGATTATCTGGTCGTTGGAATATCTTCAAGAGCGCTGTTCGATCTTGAAGAGGAAAACAGGATTTTTGAAGAAAAAGGATTACAGGAGTACATAGATTATCAGCTTGAGCATGAGAATGACATATTGAGGCCAGGAACAGGATTTCAACTGGTTAAGGCGCTTCTTCGTATCAATTCACTTGTTTCAGAAAGGAAAACCGAAATAATCATCATGTCGCGAAACAGCGCTGATACCAGTCTTAGAATATTCAATTCCATCGAGTACTATGGTCTGGATATAACACGTGCTGCGCTTTCGGGAGGAGAAGGTATAGCACCTTACTTATCTGCGTTTAATGTGGATTTGTTTCTCTCAGCCAACGAAAGCGATGTCCAGGAGGCAATCAATGCCGGATTTGCAGCAGGTATCATATGTACTCATCCGGAATTTCCTGTTGACCCGCAAAAAGAAATCGATCAGATAAGGATCGCTTTTGACGGGGATGCGGTTTTGTTTTCGGACGAATCAGAGCGCATATATCAGGAGCATGGTTTGGAAGCATTTATTGAGCACGAAAAGATAAATGCACGTAAACCATTACCTGAAGGTCCTTTTGCCAAATTACTGAAAACAATATCGTATCTGCAGAAAGAGTTCCCCAAGGATAAGGCTCCGATCAGAACGGCTTTGGTAACGGCACGCAATGCCCCTGCCCATGAAAGAGTTATTCGGACGCTCAGAGAATGGAATGTGCGTATCGATGAAGCTTTCTTTCTGGGAGGAGTAGAAAAGAGCGAGGTGCTTAAAGCATTCGGCGCGCATATCTTTTTTGATGACCAGCCGATCCATGTGGATCCGGCTTCAAGGCTTGTGCCCTCGGCAAGAGTGCCATATAAAAAACAAGAAATCACAGGATGAGTGATAAAAAAGGTATGTTCGGGGATTCCTCATTGGTTGTCATCAAACTAGACATCGCATGATCAATGATCTGCCACAAGGTTTGACTTGTGTGGCAGATTTTTATATTGTTCAGATAGAATTCACATAGGATACATTTGCGTTTCAGTTTTAGGGATTAGAATTTAATTACTACGAATGCAGGGGGTGGTGAGGATGCAGAGATCCCAGGGCAGACATGAACTGAAACACTTCATCAACTATGCCGATGTTATAGAGATCAGGTCAAGACTTCCGTTTGTGACCCGTCCCGATGAAAACTCCAAAACAGGAAATGGTTATAGGGTCAAAAGCCTTTATCTTGACAACTATAACGATAAAGTGCTTAAGGAAAAGATAAACGGCGTAAACGACCGGGAAAAATTCCGCCTCCGTCTTTACAATAACGATCCATCCTTTATCCGTCTTGAAAAGAAGAGCAAGAAAAACAGCATCAGTTATAAGGAAAGCTGCATTCTGACCGAGCAGGAGTGCAGACGTCTTCTTGACGGTGACCTGGCTGTTTTGAGGGAAAAGGATGATCCGCTCTGTCTGGAGTTGTATGCCAAAATGCACTACCAGCAGCTCAGACCGAAGAGCATAGTCGATTATATGCGTGAGGCTTATATTTACTCCGCGGGGAATGTAAGGATAACTATGGATTACGATATTCGAACAAGTCTTAATATATATGATTTTTTGGATCCCCAACCTGTTCCCATACCAGTCGGGGGAATATACATCCTTGAAGTTAAATATGACAATTTTCTGCCTGAGGTCATCAGAGGCGTGGTATCTCTTTCAGGAAGAAGGAGCACAGCCTTTTCAAAATATACTGCAACGAGGTTTATATAAAGATAAATGTACAGGAGGAATTTAAGATGACATTCAGAGACGTTTTCAAATCCAGTTTTCTTGAAAAGGCAGCGGAGTTTTCGATTCTTGATGTTACGCTAGCAATGATACTTGCCTTTGCCATAGGGCTCTTTATTTTCTTTGTGTATAAGAAGACCTTCACGGGAGTCATGTATTCTGCTTCATTTGGGGTTTCCATTATGGCCATGACCATGATCACGACGCTTATCATTCTTGCAGTGACATCGAACCTTGTTTTGTCCCTCGGCATGGTAGGTGCATTGTCGATCGTCCGTTTCAGGACAGCCGTCAAGGAACCATTGGATATCGCATTCCTGTTTTGGGCTATTTCCGCCGGCATTGTCATTGGGGCAGGGCTTATACCTCTGGGAATCATCGGGTCAGTCGTGATCGGTATTATGCTGCTTATCTTTGTGAACAGAAAAAGCAGCGACACGCCATATATCATAGTACTGAACCTGAAAAGCGACAAGGCTGAACATGAATGTATGGAACTGATAAGAGAAAAGACGAAGAAAAGCCTGATCAAATCAAAAACTGTCTCGCAAAATGGTATTGAGCTTACTGTTGAAGTGCGTCTTGCCGATATGTCTGCAAGTCTTCTGAATGAGCTTCTCCGTATCAGCGATGTAAACAACGCATGCCTTGTGAGCTACAATGGCGAATATGCAGCCTGATTAAGGGTAAATCGGGGTGTAAGCATGATTCAAAGCAAGAATGTAAACATAATCATCGCGGTGGCTGTGGTTTTCGCCCTGATAGTGAGTGCTGTGCTTGTAACAGCCGGGAGAAAGCTGGGAGAAAGCGGCGGTACAAAAACCGAACCAGAATACGCGACCAGGATCTTCGGTACAGATATCATTTCCATAGAGATCTTTGCAGATGAAACCCAATGGCGAAACATGCTGGACAATGCTATGAGTGAGCAGTTCATAATGGCCGATGTGGTGGTGAACGGTGTGAAGTTTCAGAACATAGGGATCCGGCCCAAGGGAAACTCAAGCTTGTCCCAGGTGGCAAATTCCAACAGCGACCGGTATAGCTTTCGCCTGCAGTTCGATGAGTATATTGACGGTCAGACATGCTTCGGTCTGGAAAGCTTTGTGCTCAACAATATGCTTGGAGACAATACTTATATGAAGGAGTATATCTCCTATGATCTTATGCGTGAAGCGGGTGTAGATGCGCCATATTTCGGTTTTGCATATATAAAGGTCAATGGTGAGAACTGGGGATTGTACCTTGCTGTGGAACTTTACAATGACAGTTATGAGCAGCGTGTTTTCGGTGATACATCGGGGATGCTCTATAATGTGAAAAGCATGGATATAGGCTGGAACAGGGGAGAGCAGCAAGAAGGCGCTATTCCTGCAATGCCGGACTGGCGACCTCCGGAAATATCAGACAGGCAAGTCCCTTCGGATATGCCGGGCAGACAGTTCTTTCCGGCCATGCCGGGAAGACAGGATCCGAATGTTTCTGACAGACCAGATTTTCCGTTTTTTCCCGACAGCCAAAACTTTCCGGCCATGCCTGAAGGCTGGGATCCTGAAACTATGCCTGAAGGCCGGAACCCCGGATTGATGCCGGACTGGCAGAATAACTTACCTCAGGGACCTTTCGGGAGAAATAATGACGGTGAAAATACACTCAGAGGTAATATAGGCAGAAGAGGAGGTTCGGGAGGCAGCCTTGAATATATCGATGATAACAGCGACAGCTACAGAGCCATCTTCAACAATGTGGTCGGAAAAGGAACAGAGAGAGATTTCAAACGAGTCGTGAAAGCAATCAAAGCCCTTTCTGAGGGAAATGACCTGGAAACATACTTTGATGTTGACAAGATCCTTCGTTATCTGGCTGCACATACTTATGTGGTGAATCTGGACAGCTACAGCTCCGGCATGGCGCAGAATTACTATATTTATGAGCGCAATGGCCAAATAACCATCCTGCCGTGGGATTACAATCTGGCGTGGGGCGGTTTCCAAAACAGCAATACCTCATCAGTGATAAACTTCCCTATAGATACACCTGTAAGCGGTGTCGAGATGTCAAGTCGCCCTCTTATAGACAAATTACTGTCCAATCCCGAATACAGGGACAGATATCACGAGTATTTGCGGCAGCTGACAGACAACTATTTTGCCAACGGCAAGTTTGATGAAAAGATAAATAAGCTTGATGCTTTGATCTCAGAGTATGTAAAAAATGATCCTACTGCATTTTGCACTTATGACGAGTATAAAACAGCTGTTTCAGCCTTTATGAAGCTTGGGAACCTCAGGGCACTGAGCGTGCAGGGCCAGCTTGACGGAACTGTCCCGTCCACCACAGATGGACAAAGAAAGAACCCGGATAAACTGATAGCAGCAGGCGATCTGAATCTGTCAGCCCTGGGAAGTATGATGGGAGGAAGGGAAGGCAACAGAAATAACGCAGGCTTTCCCGGAGGATTTGGTGGGTGGCCCTTTGGTGGCAATCAGCAAGGTGATGAACAGACAGATCCTCCCTTTAACGCAGGCGGAATGAGACAGAGAAGGCAAAACACCAATTCCCGGAATGATCTTGCTGTATGGTCCCCTTCTTCTCAGAGGTCAGAAGTAAATAATCTGTTTGTGACCGGAGCGTTGACGCTGGTGCTGATTGCCGCCATTATATTTGCGTCACGATATAAAAAAAACTATTGATGCCGGCAGAGCCAGAACAGGTGTAATTTCCGATAATAATATTATAAAATGGTTTTGTACTGACGAATGATTTCGCAAATACAGGAGAGGGATGACAACAGAATGGCCAAAATTCTTATTTGCGATGACGAAGCGGGACTTCGGGCGGTAATAAAGAGGTATGCTCTTTTCGAAGGGCATGAGGTCACTGAAGCGGGGGATGGGATGGAGGCTGTTCAGCTTTGCCGTGACAACAGCTATGACATCATCATCATGGATATCATGATGCCTGAGTTGGACGGTTTTTCGGCGGTGAAGGAGATCCGTAAATTTACGGATACCCCGGTCATCATGCTCTCTGCCCGAGGTGAGGAATATGACAAGGTCCTGGGATTCGAACTCGGGATAGATGATTATGTGGTGAAGCCCTTTTCTTCCAAGGAGATCATGCTGAGGATCAATGCTATTCTGCGAAGAGTCGAGAAAGGCAAGGTTTCAGGGACAGATGCGGAAGGTCATATCATCTTTGAGAAGGAAGGGCTCAAGGCAGATATGACCGCATATAAAGTGTTCATCGACGGGGTGGAGACAGATCTGTCCCCGAAGGAATATGACCTGTTGTTTTTCCTGATACGGAACAAAAATATAGCTGTGCCAAGGGAAAAGATCATGTCTGAAGTGTGGGGCTTCGACTATTTTGGCGACGACAGGACTCTGGACACGCATATCAAACTTTTGCGGAAATCTTTAGGACCTTATGCTCACTTTATAAAAACCTTGCGCGGGTTGGGGTACCGATTCGATGGATAAACTGAAACTGCAATGGAAAATATTCATCTTCATGTTGGGCTTCTGCATTTTGCTGCTTGGGATCCTTTGGATCTTTCAGACGGTGTTATTGAGCGATACCTATAAATTGGTACGCAAAATGGAGATAAACAAAGCTATCGCCATGGTGGGCAAAAAAATCGACAGTCCCGAGCTGAAAAATATCCTTTTTGAGCTTGAAATGACCAAAGGAATAACAGTAAAGCCCACACAGGACTTTTCTCCGCCTGTTCCTCCTGCACCCGGAAGACGAAATCTCAGAATGGAGACTATCACAAAAGTACACGAATATACTCTTGAAAAAGGCAGTAAGCTATCCCTTACTTTTTACGCCATGATAACGCCTGTCGAGTCAACTGTCTCAACACTGCAGTTGCAGCTTATCATTATAACAGTCATAGTGGTGTTTCTTGCGATCCTGCTTGCCATTGTCATATCCAGGCGTATATCCCGTCCTATCGTACAGATAAATCAAAGCGCCAAGGCGCTGGCGACAGGAAACTATGATACCAGGTTCCATGGTACGGGTTATCTTGAGATAAAAGAATTGTCCGACACTTTAAATACGGCAGCAGAGGAACTGTCCAAGGTGGACAGGCTGCGCCGAGAGCTTATAGCAAATATCTCCCATGATCTGAGGACGCCGCTTTCATTTATTTACAGCTATGCAGAAATGATGCACGATTTTCCCGAGGAAGTGACACCGGAGCAGAGCCAGATCATCATGGATGAAACCAGACGCCTTACTTCCCTTGTAAACGATATGCTCGATATATCTATCCTTGAATCTGGAGCGGCAAAGCTGAACAAGACATACTACAATCTTACCGAAAGCCTGAGAAACACGGTCAATCGCATGAATGAGCTCATCAGACATGAGGGCTACAGGATAGATTTTGTGTATGACGAGGATATAGCAATTTTCGCTGATGAATTAAAAATAACCCAGGCATTGTATAATCTTTTGCTCAACGCAATAACACATTGTGGTGAGCAAAAGGATGTGATTGTTAGGCAGATAGTCCGGGAAAATACTGTGAAGGTTGAGGTAATAGACCACGGGGAAGGCATAAGTGAAAAGGATCTGCCGCATATATGGGAGCGGTATTATAAGGTCGATAAAAAACATAAAAGGCCGATCATGGGGACCGGCCTGGGGTTATCCATCGTCAAAAAAATAATCGAAATGCATGAAGGTGTGTGCGGAGTCGAATCCGAGGAAGGGAAAGGCAGCGTTTTTTGGTTCCTGTTAAGGATAGCTTGATCTCTACTCTACGTATATCATTTTTCTCGTCATACCGCCGTCCACAACCAGATTGATGCCTGTGACAAAATCATTTTCCCTGGATGTCATATAAATACAGGCCCGGGCAATATCATCGGGTTTGCCCACCCGTCCTGACAGGTGCTGTTCATGATCGATCCTTCTTAAATTTTCATAATCCCTGGTTTCGATCCAGCCCGGGGAAATGGCATTGACAGTTATCCTGTCCTCACTGAGGGTGGCAGCAAGAGCATGGGTGAGCGCAACTATCCCTCCCTTTGAAGCGGCATAGGCTTCCGAATTGGGTTCGGACATTATAGCGCGTGTGGAGGCGATATTTACGATGAAACCGCCTTCCTTATTGTTGCGCATATACTTCGCGGCTTCGCGGGAGCAAAGGAAAACGCTTCTTAAGTTAGTGTTTATCACATTGTCCCATTCTTCCACAGTAAAATCATAAAAAGGTTTCATATATGAGATCCCTGCATTGTTTATCAGGATATCTATACGACCGTATGTCTCCATGGTGACCTTCATCAGGTCAATGATATCTGCCTCCAGCCTTACATCTGTTGGCACAAAAACAGCTTTTCCACCGTTTTTTTTGATCACCGTCACGGTTTGCTCTCCTGCTTCTGAATCTATATCCGCAACAACGACGTTTGCTCCTTTTTCTGCATAAAGAATAGCGATCCCTTTTCCAATCCCGTTCCCTGCTCCGGTTATTATGACTGTTTTACTTGAAAAGCTCATGATCCACACAACCCTATCAATATTTTTTTTATTTTTATAGTACCACAATGAGAAAACTTAGGACAGGCCGAGTATCTGTCGCCTCTTAATTTTGTGGAATCGGGTAAAATATGAAAAAAGCTTTGTCTTATGATATCATAGGGTAAAGAGTGAAAATAAGAGCCGGAGGATGAAAGATGATTGAATATCTGAAGGAACTGTTCTTAGCCTATGGTTTAAGTGATGTTCTGTCCATTTATTTATCCAATGCAATAGCAGTTTTCCTGATTATTGCGCTATGCGTTATCACAATGGTTATCATAAAAAAGGTACTGCTGAAAGTGCTTAAGGCCTATATTTCAAAAAGCAGAAACAAATGGGACGATGTATTTTTAAAGAATAAAGTCTTTGAGCGAATGGCAGGCATATTGCCGGCAATCATCATCCATGAATCAGCCGAGCTTTTTCCGCCAGTAACGGACTGGATCAAGCGAATAGCATTTATCTATATAGTCTTTGCGGTATTGATGGCTTTATATAAGATCATGGATTCGGTCGATGACATATACAGGCAGCATGATATCTCCAGAGCGAGACCTATCAAGGGCTACCTTCAGGTGGTGAAGATATTTTTCACGATTGCTGCAGCAATAATTATTGTAAGCGTATTACTGGATCGCTCACCATTATTGCTGCTCAGTGGTTTAGGTGCAGCTACTGCAGTACTTATGCTTATTTTCCAGAACACGATACTGGGTCTTGTAGCCAGTATCCAGCTTGCCACCAACAACATGGTCCAAATCGGCGATTGGATCGAAATGCCATCACATGGAGTTGACGGTGATGTTATTGAAATAACACTGCATACGGTGAAAGTTCAAAACTGGGATAAAACTATAGTTACCATACCTCCCCATGCTTTGATCTCCGAATCGTTCAAGAACTGGAAAGGAATGCAGGAAGCCGGAGCAAGAAGAATAAAACGCTGCATCTATATCGATATGACCAGCATTCGTTTTTGTGATGACGAGATGCTGGCCAAACTGAAAAAAATCCAGTATCTCAGGGAATATATCGAAGAACGAACAGCGGAAATCGAAAGATACAACAAAGAAAATGGCATCGATCCTTCGAGCATCGTCAACGGACGGCATATGACCAATATCGGTACATTAAGAGCATATATCCAAAAATATCTGGAGAACCATCCTCGCATCAACCATAACATGACAACGATGGTAAGGCAGCTTCAGCCTGGCGAACATGGCCTTCCAATCGAGATATATGCATTTGCCGACACGACCAGATGGGTGGATTATGAAGGAATACAGTCGGACATTTTTGACCACATACTCGCAGTCGTGCCTGAGTTCGGCCTTAAGGTTTACCAGAACCCAACGGGAAGCGATATCAGAAGAATTCAGGCAATACCCGGAGAATATATATAGCGGTGCGGTTGGATTTCAGACCAAGTTCATTGAGCCGGAAGGGTTCTTCTGTAATGGAGGTGTACATATGGATTTCCATGCTGACTTTGAGCAATTCAACAAGACATATCCTTTGCAGAGCAAAAAGATCAACGGGCTGACATTCAACTACAGGTTCGTACGTTAAACGGAGGTCATCTCGCATTGGTAATGTAGATCGATCAGTACATCGATACGGTCACTCGATTTATTAATGACATTCAATAAGCCAATTACCGGCTGATACGCGTAACTTTTGATCATCTGGAATATAAATGGGCAAAATAAAAGACTCAGAACTTATAGTGAGAAATCATTTTTTCTGTTGAACGAAAAGAGGGGAAGGCAGAAAAATAATCCTGCAAGGGAAGTAAATGCCCATACAGCCACGATATGATTCCAGTCAAAGCCTGCCAGCAGCCCTGAGAACAGAATATTTGCCCCGGATGCAGACGCATATGATGCAAAATCAAGGAATCCCGTAACTCCGGATATTTTCCCCATGCCTGCAAAACGCAGCGCATAAAAGCTGAAAATAATATTGCAGGCCCCGGACATTGTTGCGCTTGCTGCAAACAGCATTATCAGATTCAGGACCATGGCATTTTTGTTTCCGAGATACATAACTGCGAAGCAAACGGTTGAAAAACCGAGTTCTTTGTTATCAGCGGCATCATAGCGCTCAATATGTTTCTGCCCAGATAACATGTGGCATATGCGGCGAAACATGAAGCGCTGATATATATAAATTTTTTTAGTTCATTTCTGGAGTTCACCGATTTGCTCATCCTTGTCAGAATTTTCTTTTCACTAAATGGAATTTTACGTTGTTACTGTCTGCTGCATTGATTATACCGGCATCTATCCTGTTTTCATCATCGGTTATGATATGATCGATCTGAGAAAAATCCAGGAACTTGTAAAAAGATTCATTGTCGAATTTTGAACTGTCTGCAACCAGATATGTCTCGTTGGCGTTCCGGCACAAGGCTGCCGAATACTCCCCGTCATTCTCATCCCACATCATTATCCCGCTTTTAGATATGGAGGTTGCGCCAATAAAAGCCTTATCGGCAGAAAGTCGGCTTATTACGGAAAGGGCAAGAACGCCGGTGGTAATAAGATTATCACTGTTTATGATACCTCCGACAAATATTATTTTTCCTGTGAAATCCCCGTTGACCTGCTTTTGTGCAAGTATGCTCCCGATCGTAAGTGAGTTTATGACTAAAGTGAGACCTTTCCTGTTATAGATCGATTTGGCGATTTCCTCTGTGGTAGCGCCGTTGTCAAGAAAAATGACTTCATCGTCCCCGATAAGCTCTGCGGCATATTGGCCGATCCGTTTTTTTGCCTCATAATTCTGTCTGATCCTGGTCTCATAGTTCTTCTCATGAATGATATGTTTTATTGCTACTGCCCCTCCATGAACCTTCTTGAGCTTTTTTGCATCAGCCAGTTCGCTTAAGTCCCTGCGAATGGTTTCAGTGGAGACATTGAATCTTTTGGCCAGGTCAGTGATCTTAACGCTGCCTTCCAGTGACAGCTGTTCCAGGATCAAGACCTTTCGTTCATCAGCAAACATAATTCCACCCCTGCGGTTACTTTCTTCGGATTTAAATGAAAATAACTTTCCAAGTCAGAATACCACATATATCAAAACAAAACAATATTAATTATGATAAATTATATTGAAATATGTTGATATTATGATCTATACTTGATATATATCAAATAACGCAATACATGAAAGAGGTTATTTCTATGGAATCAGAAAGAATTGCCGATTATGATGTTATTCCTCAGGTGGTATTAAGCGGTACGACAACAAAAATACTTATCAGGCCAAGGGGCTATCATGCTGCCTTTAAAGATGATGTTCAGTACATAATTAAACTTGTTCCTACTGAAATCTTCAATCTGGTACTTGATTCAGACAGATTCGAAACAGTTACTGATACACTGGAAGTAAGACCCGAAAAAGGTGCTATTTCATTTTCCTACTATTTTACTGATGAACAGGAATGGTCTGTGCTGGTATGCGAGAAGGACCATAAGGACAATATGAAATTGTTTCATATTTACTCACTATTACCGGATCTTTACGGGAAAAAAGCATATAAAGGCGATCTTCATGTGCATACCTGTCATTCAGACGGAAGAGAAGAGCCGGCTATTGTTGCGGCAAATTACCGCAGGGCGGGTTTTGATTTCATGGCAATCACAGATCACCATAAATGGGCTCCTTCAAAAGAAGTTATAGATAAATATAAAAATGCTGCTATTGACCTTAAGCTGTTCTATGGTGAAGAGGTGCATGTGCCGAATGGCTATATCCATGCAGTGAATTTTGGCGGAAGCATCAGTGTAAATGAAATGTATGATAATGACAGGGAAAGGATCGACAGAGAGATCAGGGAAGAAGCTCAGAAAATTGCTGTGCCCGAAGGTGTAGACGCCGTCGAGTTTTGCTACAGGAAATGGATAGCTGAAAACATAAGAAAGGGCTCAGGTATATCGATCCTTGTCCATCCATTCTGGTATTGCGATTATAAATATCACATGCATGTAAGGATGACTGAATATTTGCTTGAAACAGGCTGCTATGACGCATTTGAGCTTTTAGGCGGACAAACGGAGTGGGAAAACAACATGCAGGTTGCATTATATAACGATCTGCGCGCCAAAGGAATCAGGATCCCCATTGTAGGCTCCAGTGATTCCCATGGGACAGAGCCTGCGTACTGGTTCAATAATGAAAAAACCATATTGTTTTCCGAAGATCTTGAACTTGATTCCATCCGCAGGAACATCAAAGATCTGTACAGTGTCGCAGTGGATACTACGGTTCCGGGAAGCTGCAGGGTGGATGGAACTTACAGAATGGTGAAATATGCGCTGTTCCTTCTTAAGTATTACTTCCCCAGACATGACGAGCTTTGCTTTGAAGAAGGGGTGCTGATGAAAAATTATGTTTGCGGCGACGAAGACTCCGGAAATCTTTTAAAGTTATATTCCGGCCGAACGAAAAAATTCGCTGACCAGTTTTTTGGACAAAATACTTAAAATCAGTTTGCAGGGGAACGGAGTGAGTGTTGCACCTGATGTTGCAATAGCTTTGTTCCCCTATAGCCTCGTCAAACTCAGCGATTTTTCATGTAATCAGCATAAAGATTTTCGACAGATCTGTCATATGTTTTTTCACCGGCTTTTGAGAAGAAGCAGCCGGGCACTTCTCCGCTTCTGCGGTGATAAGCTACACATTCACAGCATTTTCCTCGTCTTGAACAAGGATATGTACATGTACAGTTGGCAACTGAATTACAAGCCATTTCTTATACCTCCGCAATCAAAATCTGGCATATCCATTATAGAGAATAAAAAGCAATAATTCAATGAAAGTGTACAGCGGTATTTCTCAATAAAAAAGCAAGGCGGTAACTTCAGAAATGAAGTGCCGCCAGGCCAATCAGATGATTTTTGTCGTATCTATCGATCTATATGTTTCTGCCTTTTCATACGCTCTGGTTATTTCCAACGGTTCGCGCAATCGTTCGGATATATAGAAGTTCTTCAGTCTGTGAGTCCATTTTTTACAGGTGTCTTCAGATGACTGAGAAGGATTGATCAGCAAGCGGATACCGGTGAGGAAATGACTGATCGTAAGAAGGAGTCCTGGACGTCGTTCTAATTCCAGTTCCATAATATTTATCCCTCCCTAAAATTTATAGCTGGCTGCGTTTATCACTTTGCTATCATCATTACCGGTCATACCTGGCAAAGGAGTACCGGGCTTTCTTTCAGATCTCATCCCCGAATCATCAATATGCACTGCGTCTGCTATCTGTTCCACTGCGCTTCGCTGTTCCGGAGTGCATCGTATATTGACACAGTCTTTTATTTCAAGCCGTTCGAGTATAAGCTCCGGCGAGATATCCTCAGCTAAGATAACCTCAACACAGTCTATAACAGTTATACCGCCAGGATTCTCACTGAGCATACGGCTGTCGATATACAGCTGCACTTTGTCTATGATGCATTTCGCGCTAACGATGTGCAGATTCCTGTATTCGGCATTGATACTGAAGAAAACTTCCTCCAGCGCTTTGGGAAGACGAATGTCGCCGTTTACGCAAAGATAATCAAGCTTCTTGAGCAGTTCTCCGTCCGAAGTACCAACAGCCAGATCTCCATTGATGTAAAGCTTTGTCCCGTATTTGAGAAGAAGTGATTTTGAAAACTCAGCGTCACCATTGATGAACCTGCAGCCGTCAGGAACCGCAACGATCTCGGTGTTGTCCGGGAACAGCTGGAATGAGGCTTCAAGATGAGATTCTGCCACGATAGCTTTTCTGGTTATAAACTGGACCCCTTTATTGACCATTTCATTGATGTCAAGTGAAGGGTCGATCAGGACAACAAGCTTCTGAGCGTAATATTTCGAATTTTTGCTTCGCTTTGTGAATATTCTGTCCACGATGAAGGTTCTGTCCAGCAGTATCGCATCATCAGGATAACAGTTGATGCTGCCGTTTACCTTAAGCTTGCCCAGACTGGAGGACATGCTCTCCGGATAGGTCACACTGCCGTTTACGCTTATGCAAACAAATCTGCTGACTGCCTTTTCCGCTCCCGGTTCGATTGTAAGGGAGCCGTTTATCTGAAGAAAAGCCGGCTTCCCTTCAATGTCTGACGCATGTATCACATATTTTCCGTTATGAGTTATGAGATCCACATCACTGTCAAGCTCCAGGATATCGGAGCAGTTCATTGTCACATTGTACTTATGGAGCAACGAACGTGATTCAGAGGTGGTCACTATGACCGCAGCGTTGATGGTAATGCTCTCATAACTCTCCAGCGTATCCTCACAAAGGTTTCTTGCATCGCATAAAGCAGTATTGATGACCAGATTTTTCTTCGACATCATGATTCCTCCCTTTTAAGTTTCATTCAACATTTTTTTGAGTTTAGCCCTGGCTGAAGCAAGTTTTGTTCTGACTGTCGCAGACGGCATATCGAACATTTTTCCAAGCTCGGCAGCATTGTAGCCTCCGAAATATCGCAACCGGAACAGTGTGCGTTCATTTTCCGGGAGCTGCATGCACATCATTTGTACAGTTATCCTGGAATGATCGTCCTCGCTGATGGTCTCTTCTTCAGGTTCAGGGCATTTTGCCATTTTCCTTGCGTTGTCGATCATGATGTTTTTTGCGGTCCGGTAAAGCCAGGCTCTGCATTTGTACTCAGGCAGCTCATTCAGGATGTCAGAGTTGGCAAGCGCACGCAAAAAAGTTTCCTGAACAACATCTTCGGCAAACGCCTGATTCCGGGAAACGGAGTGACAGAAACTTATCAGTTGACTGTAATATTTTGAGTAAAGCAGTTCGATCATTCCGGCACTCCTTTCCTTTTTCGTGTATTCACATATATAACGAATGTAAAACCATAAGTGTTTGAATAAAAATAAAAAAATTTTTAATTTTTCTTCCGGTACGTTATGTAATAAAATCAGGGTATGCCGACCCTTTTATTATACCTGAATCAATGAAGTGACACATGAGCGGAAATATTTTTTATACTAGCATATAAATTTTTGCTTATTTAATGATGGCACTGATATAATTCACAGAATTATGGTATGAATAAAAGAATAATAGAAAAATCCCGGGATTGTAAAGTATAATTGATGTGACGGGAGATAAGGAAGCAATATGAGTGAGTTCACAAGAAAAGAATTGGAGGAGGCAATGACCGCTCTTGCTTCTACTCTGCATAAGTGCGAGAAAATGCAGGAAAGCGGCAGACTGCAGTTTTCACAAAAGACCTTGAACGACAGAAGAGTAAAGGCATTGCGCATAGCGCTGACACTTATCGGAAGGGAATTGGAGAGCTGTTGTGATGATTGATTTCAAAAAGACTGAGAAAAATCTATATTTACCAAAAACTACTCCGTCAGTTATTGATGTGCCGCCGATGACGTTCATCGCCGTTGACGGCAGGGGAGATCCAAACACAAGCGCAGAGTATGCACATGCCGTTGAATTGCTGTACGGGCTTTCCTATGCGATCAAAATGAGCAGCAAAGCTATAATGGAATATGTTGTACCGCCGCTTGAAGGCTTCTGGAGCGTAGACGATGATTTCAGGGGCAGCGGTGCACCGATCAGTGACAAAAGCAAGTTTGTCTGGATCATGGTCATACGGCAGCCTGATTTCGTTACCGAAGAAATTTTTGAATCTGCCAGGAAAGTGCTCGCAAAGAAAAAGCCTGGGCTTGACACATCTCTTGCAAAGCTTGTAACTTTTACTGAAGGGCTATGCGTTCAGGTGATGCACATCGGCTCGTATGACGATGAACCCGCCACAATAGCAGCTCTTGACGGTTTTGCAATTGAAAACGGCTATGTCATCGATATTGACGACATCACACGCCGCCATCATGAGATCTACATTTCTGATCCGCGCAAGGTGGCACCGGAGAAACTGAAAACTGTTATCCGGCATCCGATCCGTAAGAAGTAAGGGGCCTTGGGCTGTCTCAAAATACTATTATTGGCGTGCTTATCAGATCTTCTTGCTGTCCTCGTCGCAGGAAGTTGGAAATGGCAAAGTTTGCTCTCACGAGGTCGCAGGCAATCACGCCGTCCTTAATTATGTTTTTTTAGCAGCTGTAGCTGACATTTGTCATCCTGAGCGTTAGCGAAGGACCTTAAGCGATTTATCGCTCCGTGAATCCGTCCAGGATTCAAGTCGCGCTCCAATTATCGCTGGTCGAGATTTTTTTGCCTTCCAGGGTCAAATACTCGCTTGAAATAATGTCATCGGGCAGACGAAGACCTTCTCCATGTGCAATAAGCAATGAAGCATAAAAGATGTTTCTATCCAACATCCTGTTTGATATAAGCTATAAGCTCTTGACATTAATGATTCAATAAATTATAACTTAAGCAAAATTGCAAAGCATGACATGATGACCGGGGATGAAATGATTTGCAGTAGAAAGGTGGATCGGAATGATAGATTATATACTTGCAACCGCAGCGGAAAAATTATCTCATCTGCCCTTCATTGAAGGGATCGTACTTGGCGGTTCACGGGCAAGAGGGACACATTCCGAGGATTCGGACATAGATATTGGTATCTATTACGATCCGCAAAGTTTTGATTTGGCTGCCATTAACAGTATAGTATCTGAGCTGGATGACGAACACAGGAGCAGTCTGGTCGTTCCTCCAGGTGCATGGGGAAATTGGGTCAATTGCGGGGGATGGCTGGTCATAAACGGTTATCATGTGGATCTGATACTTCGCGATCTGAAACGGGTTGAGCAAATAATAAAAGATACGGAGCAGGGGATCGTTACGACCAGTTATCAAACGGGACATCCCCATGGATTTGTCAGTGCCATGTATCGCGGAGAACTGGCGATAAGCAAAATTCTGTATGTCAGAAATGATAGCTTTCGCGAATTGAAAAAACAGGCAGAAATATATCCTGATACCCTGCGGAACAGCCTGGTCAGCTTTTTTCTGTTTGAATCAGGATTCTCGCTGATGTTTATGAAGAAAAATTCAAAGCCGGACGACAAATACTATTTTGCAGGACATCTTTTTCGTGCGGTTTCGTGTCTGAACCAGGTATTGTTTGCATATAACAATACGTATTGCATCAACGAGAAGAAAGCAACAGCAATGATTGATACTTTCGAATATAAACCTGAAAGATATGGCGAAAGGGTTAACCGTATTTTTGAAACTATGGGAGTATCGCTTATTGAATGCTGTAACATGACCGATAAGCTTTACGATGAAGTAAAGCAAATTATAAATAACGGCGCCAGCTCAAGCTATCTGTAAAGAACAGAGAACTGCGGGTATTGCGGAAGATATCGATGTACACAATGAAGACGGTGTGCAGGACTCAGTTAACGAAGAGCGGTATTGAAAAGAGAAACAAACTTATTGACATAATGGAAGATATATGCAAGAATACTGAGAAAGGTGAGCATGCATAAGAGCCGTATGCTTGAGCTGCATGGAGGCTTTGAGACCTTACACGCGGATTATGCCCCGCGGAGTCACATAATGGTGATTCTTGCGGGGTTTTTATTTAGAAGTGGTCTTATTATGTAAACCTGATCCTGAATGGAGATGATGAAGATGAAGACTCTTGAAACAAAGCGGTTGATTTTACGGCCATTTGAGGAAACTGATTTTGAAGCGGTTCATGCTTATGCAAGCGTTGCAGATAATGTCATGTACATGGACTGGGGACCTAATGACGAATCTGACACAAAAAAATTCATAGCAGAATCAATAGCGTCGTCCAAAGAGAATCCCTGCAGGAGCCATCAATATGCCGTAGTGCTGAAATCAACCCAAAAGCTCATCGGTGGATGCTGCTTGCTGAGATCAGGTACAGAACAGGCAGAAATTGGCTGGATCTTACATAGAGACTACTGGAAGCAGGGATTGGGAACAGAAGTGGGAAAGAGACTTGTGGAATACGGGTTTGGAGAACTGGGCCTGCACAGGATCGTTGCCCGTTGTGATGCAGAGAATTATGGCTCATATCGCGTGATGGAGAACATAGGTATGCGCAGAGAGGGCTGTTTTCTCGAAGCAAGACCGGCACACAAGTTTTCTGACAAAAAGTATGGGGATGAGTATTTATACGCTATATTGAAAGACGAATGGGAAGCTATACAGGAAATAGCATATTATAACTCTATGCCCGTTATTTTTGAAGATTTCATCGACGTACCCGAATTAACAGACGGAGAGATCGAGTTAATCTGTATCGCAAAAAAACCTGCCATACCCGAAAAGAAATGGGTACCCGCTTACGAGTTCGAGATCAGAACCAATGGATGCTGTGCGGGTGAAATCAACTTGCGCATAGGTTATACGGATAGTCTGTATTATGGCGGTCAGATCGGTTATGCCGTAGATGAACAGTACCGCGGCCATGGCTATGCCGCAAAGGCATGCAGACTGCTTGCTCCGGTCATCAGAGAACATGGTATGAAAAAGGTATTGATAACAAACGAACACACCAACATAGCTTCAAGACGTACCTGTGAAAAGCTCGGAGCAAAACTTATCCGAAAAGCACGCCTTCCCGAGTGGCATGATCTTTATAAGGAAGGCCAGCGTTTTGTGAATGTGTTCGAGTGGAGTATAGATATAATGGACTGAATTTATATAAAGTATGGACTGAACTGATTGATTAATGCGGCGCACGGGGTGCCGCATTTTTATCGCTAAACTTTCTTGTCAGACAGGCCGGATATGATCCTGCGAACTTCCCGAAGGATTGGAACGGTATGATCGAACTGGCCAGAGCCATCAAGGAAAAATGCGGTGTTGACGGCTTCCTGATCTGCGCAGGACATCCTACCGGTGACTATCAGACATGGGGCGACTTCCTTTACAGTGCCGGTGGAGCATACATAGAAACCGAAGTTCAGGCTGACGGTTCAACCAAGCTTATTGGCGGCGTAAAAAGTGAAGCAGCGCAAAAGGCTCTTGATTTCTATGATGCCATCAAACCGTACAGTATGATCGATACTCAGGCTAACGCAGCATTGGCATTCCAGGCCAACAGGCTTGGCATGGTAATTATGGACAGCGGCTTTACCGCGGGCATGATAACAGACGGTGCTGCTGTTAATGACTGGGGATATGAGATCATCCCTGCCTGCCCGGATACCGGAAAGACTCTGGCATTCAACGGAGCAGAAGTGTTGACCATACCCATGCAGTCAAAGCACAAGGATGAGGCATTCAAGTACCTGGCATACCTGGCAGACGCCGCTACTGCAACAGAAATATGCAGGCAGTGCGCATGGTCCATACTTCCTTCCATTGCGTCACTTGATACCATTCCCGAACTTGCCAGCCCTTCACCTGAAGACATAGCTGCACAGAAGGTTCAGAAATTCATTGAAATAGCTAAAAAAGGATATACATTCGCTCCTCCTATCCATAAGAGAGTAGAAGATATCGGTATGAGAATTTCAACCATGATCCAGGAAATCTATCTTAACGGTGTTCCCAGAGACGAGGCTGTAGATGCCTGTCAGAAAGATATTCAGAACCTTCTCAATATGATGTAAGAAGTTATAAATCATTGGCTCCGGACCGGATACCCGGTCCGGGGCTGTTTATTGAGAAACTGCAACCGGTACTCGCAGCCTGAAGGCAGCCTTCCTTTTTTAAGGGCGGCGGGATTCTTGATTAAGGAGAGATAGAACTTGGAAATAAAAGCATTGGGGCATAGTCCCTCATTGGAAAGACCAGGGAGAATAGATCACAACAGTTTGTGGTACAGAATAAGAACCAATAAGGCCGCATATTTTTTCATAGCTCCATGGTTCATTCTTTTTCTGGCGTTTACAGTTTACCCGGTAGTATTCTCCGGGTATCTGGGCTTTACAAGCTACAATCCGCTGAAGCCTTCTACCATCAATGAATTCATTGGATTACAGAATTACCGGAACCTTTTTTCTGACCGCGATTTTCTGGTCTCGCTGAGAAATACTCTTGTATTCACCTTCGGAACCATACCCTTTACGACTGTGTTTGCGCTGCTTTTAGCACTTGCCCTTAATAAGGGGGTAAAATTCAAGACTCTGTTCAGGGTAGGCTTCTTCCTGCCTACAGTCACTTCTCTGGCTGTTATATCGACTCTGTTCGTACTGCTGTGCAACCAATACGGCCTTATCAGCCAGATAGTCCAGTTTTTTGGCGGCAAGCCTACAAACTGGCTCAACAACCAGCATACTGCGCTGCTTAGTATAATGGGAATGAGCGTATGGGCTGCAACAGGCTATTACATGCTGCTGTATCTTTCAACTCTTCAGTCCATACCGCAGGAGCTATACGAAGCAGCTACGGTGGATGGCGCAAACGGGATCCAGAAGTTTTTCAATGTCACGCTTCCGCATTTGAGGCACATTACGCTTTATATCATCATTTTGAATACCATCAACTCGCTTCAGGTTTTCACCGAGCCTCAGATCATGACAGGCGGGGGACCTGGGTATGCTACCACAACTGTCGTACTCTACCTGTACAGGCGGGCATTTTCTTCCCAGATGATGGGTTATGCTTCAGCAGTAGGGTATACACTTTTTATACTTATTTTAATCTTTGCGCTTATACAGCTGAAGGTGCTCGGATTTGACAGGAGGATTGATGAATGATGGTAAAAGCAAATCGCCTGAGCGAGAATGCTCGCAGCTATATATTGACAATTTGTTTGCTGCCGTTCCTGGTCATAATGATTTATCCGTTCCTATACATGGTAGCATCAACTTTCAAGGATCAGGTATCAGTCATTACCGAAGGGTTCAACCTTATCCCGAAGAATCCGACATTAAGGGCCTACCGTATCGTTTTGTCGACCCAGCCGTTCCTTAAATATTTTCTGAACAGCCTGATCGTGTCTCTTACTGTGGTGGCGGGAAACATGGTTTTTTCACCGATGGCTGGGTATGCGTTTGCCAAGAAAGCTTTTCCGGGAAAGAAATTTTTCTTCGTTTTATTATTGTCTACGATGATGATTCCGGTTTACATTACTCTTATTCCGATATACAGGACATTTATAGCCCTTAACTGGATGAATACATACCAAGCGCTTATTGTACCTTTTCTGGCAGCTCCTGTAAGCATATTCCTTATGAGGCAGTACATAATGGGTCTGCCCGATGAATTCATTCAGGCTGCTAAAATCGACGGCGCTTCGGAATTAGGAATATTTGTCAGGATAATATATCCGCTGCTTGGACCCTGTATGGCTGTATTGGTGATAAATACATTCCTCAATATATGGAACAGCTTTCTTTGGCCTTTGCTGTTCACGACAGAATCGAATAAGTGGACTCTCATGGTTGGTTTGTACAATTACGGCACCTACAAGCAGCAGGTATTCAACGAAAGGATGGTCTGTGCCACTCTGGCAGCCCTGCCGACTACTATCGTGTTCATGTTTTTCCAGAAGTATATAATATCCGGACTTACAAGCGGAGCGATAAAAGGTTGAAATAAATCCGGAAATAACATCGACCACCTTTTCGGTGGTTTTTTTATTATGATCAGATACTGGGTATATCTATTAATGAGTGCTGTGATGGCCGTGAAGCTATAATGTTGTAAAGCAAATAGTGTCACAGATACATTAGAAGGACTATTAAATAAGAAGAGGAGAAACACTATGGGACACAGAATATTCAATACTGCTTTTTCACAAATCTACCCGCTGCTCGTGCAGAAGGCTGAGCGAAAAGGACGTACCAAATCCGAGGTCGATACCGTGATATGCTGGCTGACAGGTTATGATGAAGCCGGGCTTCAGGCACAGATCGAAAGAAATGTAGATTTCGAAACTTTTTTCAGGGAAGCTCCGCAGATAAACCCTAACTCCGTTAAGATCACTGGCGTGATCTGCGGGTATCGCGTCGAGGAGATCGAAGATCCTCTTATGCAAAAAATCCGCTGGCTGGACAAGCTTGTTGATGAGCTGGCAAAAGGAAAACCAATGGAGAAGATATTGAGGAGCTAAGTAAGGAGTGCAAAAAAGAGCTGTCTCAAAGTCAATTATGAGACAGCTCCTTCATACAGGAATTGAATACGTCCTTATCTTCAGCATATGTGGTGTAAGACATAGTTCGGTTATGGGCAATCACATGTTTTTGGGCAATCCTTTTCACATTCGTATTCGGGAGATCCGCAAATTATGATATCGCTGTCCATTCCCAGCTTATCGATGATATCTTCATATACGCTCAATGCCACTTCCGTAGTCCAGACGAAAAGTGTATTCTCAGCATTCAGAGCAACCAACTGGCTATCCATGATGTTAATATCACTATTCAGGCATTTCAGAAGAACGAAGGATTCGAGATCCTGGCAGCAGTTCAGGTTGATATGCCTGGAGTATTTCTCGAAATACGAGAAAGGAATAGAGATATTATAGTCGAACCATGGATAATCATTCACTCCGTTGCTTACTATTATAAGTGTTTCATTAGGCACTGTCACGTTCTGACGCTGAATCACAGGCACACCAGAAGGAGATATGACCGTAGAGTCCACAAATGCTTTAGTAATTAACGGGTCGTATTGGAGGGGATTTGAAAGATTGTTCGGCAGTGTCAGTATGTCAACAAATCCATCCTCATATTCTACAACAAGAATCAACTGATATCTTATAGTTACTCTGGATTTCCCGGCGCATATGGTATTAACAGGATAACCCTCTGCTATCTGCCTTTTGTAAAGCTTAATGCATCTTACCCCAGCGCCTCTATCAGGAACAGACGCGGGTATGGAGTTGTGATTGATAATCAATAATCTGAGCGGTAGTTTTTCCCCTGTTCCGACAGCGTTCTCATTATAAGCTTCCTGGAAGAGGATCTGTGTGTTTTTAAATTCAGATTTTGCCAATACATACTTTGCAAAAATGTCGATCTTTTTCAGATCAATGACGATTTCCTTGCAGTTATTATCTAACTCACTCATCATATATCTCCTTCATCATTGAAATCTAATACATGGTATGCAAGACTAGGAATGTTGTGACAAAGCGCATTTGGCTTCTTTCAAAAAAGATGAGGTGTCATTCTGATCGCCACGAAGAATATATTGTAATACAGCCGATTTAAAAGGAGCAAACGTCATTGGATGGATTTCGGCCCCGATATGGGATATATACATATTTTATTGATCATGAACAGCTTATGCCAAACTTCCTCAACAGTATCAAGGATGCCGATGAAATTGTGTTTTGCGACGCAGGCTCCACCGACGGTTCTGCAGGTATCATTGAGAGATTTGCTGCTGAAAACCCGGAACCGGATATAAAAATTTTTCGCATTTTTCTGTCCCCATGGCGTTTCGATGACATTCGGAACATGGGGTTGTCTCTGATGAGCCGCTCAGTCGATCTGTGCCTTTGCCTTGATATCGATGAGATCCTGGTGCCTGAATGGAGATCCATCCTGGATGACAGCTACAGTCCGGATATAGCCGGGTATGAGTATTATGTGCAGGAAGAAAAAGACGGTTCCACCGATATAATGACCGAAAGAAGGATACATCGGAACGGAGGCTGTTTCTGGAAGTACCCTGTTTACGAGGAACTGATATTCCATGATCCCGGCAGTATAATTCCGATACAGCATGTGATGCTAAAAAGACCTTACAGGAAACCAGGTCACGATACTGTGCGTCTGCTGGAAAGGTATATCAGGGAACAGCCTTACAGCTGGGTCCCTTTATGGCGTCTTGCCCAGGTATATCTTGAAAGCGGAAATAGCAAGGAGGCGCATTATGCTGTTGAAAATGCCCTGAGACTAAACGGTTGTGACAAAGCAAAGATATATGGACTCAAGGCACGGATCTGCATGGCTGAAGGACTTCATGAGGAAGCCCTCCATTATTTGACCAAAGCCATATCATATGGTAACGATCTGCAGCTTTATATAGAGAAAGCTCATATCCTCTCAGGGCTTGCGCGCCATCTGGAAGCCTATGCTACCCTTAAGGAGGCTAAACGGATCCAGGTTCATCAAAACATCCCAGCTTTTATCCCAAGTGACAAAATTGACACATTAATGGCATCGGAAAGACGACTTGCACTGGAGGAAATCAGTTTATGAGAAAATACAATATATGCGCCTATGCCATATGCAAAAATGAAGCCCACTTTGTCGACAGATGGGTGGAATCCCTGAAAGATGCTGATCAAATAATAGTTTGCGATACCGGGTCCACTGACGACACCGTTAAAAAGCTAAAAGAAAAAGGCATTACGGTGTATGAGATCAGAGTAGATCCCTGGCGTTTTGATGTGGCGCGGAATATTTCTCTGGGGCTTGTTCCTTCAGATGCCGACATATGTGTCTGCACCGATCTGGATGAGGTCATGGAACCGGGGTGGAGGAGTGTCCTTGAAAATATCTGGACTCCAAATACCGATGCATTGTATTTTATGTTCACATTTACTTTCAACGAGGATGGCACGAGTGGCACTACTTTCTGGAAGAAGAAGATCCATGCCCGAAAGGGATACAGGTGGACCCATCCAATCCATGAGATCCTTCAGTTTCAGGAAAAAAGAAGGGAAAATATAATATATGAAGAAAATATACGGCTCAATCATATGCCTGCGGCAAAAGAGTCGAGAAACAGCTATTTGCAGCTTTTGGAACAGTCCGTAAGGGAATCGCCTGAGGATGATCGCAACATGCACTACCTGGGAAGAGAATATCTTTACCATCAACGCTGGGATGACTGCATTAAAACTCTGGAACATCACCTGTCAATGCCGACGGCCACCTGGCGTGAGGAAAGGTGTGCCTCCATGAGATATATAGCCATGGCATGCATGGCAAAAAATATGGTCGGCGAGGCGAAAAGCTGGCTCTATCGGGCTATAGCTGAAGCGCCTCATTTGAGAGAGCCTTATGTGGAGCTCGTAAGGATTTTTTATCATGAAAAAAATTGGCCTGGGGTATACCATATGGTCAAGGATGCACTAAAAATACGCAACAGATCTTCAACTTACATAAATGAGGCATATGCCTGGGATTATACGCTATACGATTATGGAGCTCTCAGTGCGTTCGAACTGGGGAGATATGACGAGGCTCTTGAGTTCGCGGAAAATGCGCTGAACATGGCACCTCATATCGAAAGACTTAAAAATAACCGCGATCTTATAAAGAATTATGTCCTTTCGGAATAAACTCTGTCGAAAGTTAACATTTTGGACAACCTAACATATTATGTAACAGGACAACTTATGTGAGAGGGAAATATGGAAAATATGACCGATAAACCAATTTGCTTCGACAGACCTGATGCCGGCGGCTGCAAAGATTTCGATTCCTGCGGTAAAATCCGCTGCATAGTCGGTCCGAAAGGCCCTCCCGGACCTCAGGGACCCAGAGGTTTCCAGGGTCTGCCAGGCGCCACTGGTCCCACAGGCCCAACTGGTCCCACCGGCCCTACAGGTCCTACAGGTCCCACCGGTCCTACAGGTCCGACAGGCCCTACCGGTGAGGATGGTCAGGGTGCGATCATACCGTTCGCTTCCGGCCCCCTGGTAACATTGACCACAGTTCTTGGAGGATTGGCAGGAACTCAGGGTCTTATAGGCTTTGGCGCCAATGAATCTGCTGTGCTGGTTGGAGGACTTATCGACACTACCGGGCTCGTCAATGTTGCTTTCTCGATGCCTAGGGACGGCATAATCACCGACATTGCAGCATTCTTCTCGGTAGGAGCGGCATTATCCCTTGTCGGCAGTACTGTAACAATTTCAGCCCAGCTTTACCAGTCCACTACACCGGATAACATCTTTGCCCCCATTCCCGGTGCTGTGGTAACACTGGCTCCGGGTCTTACAGGACTGGTTTCCATCGGTGCGGTAGCAAGCGGAGAAACAACGGGACTCAATATTCCAGTAACTGCGGGAACACGTTTGCTAATGGTATTCTCAGCTGCAGTTACTGCAGGTCTCGACATAGCTACCATCGTTACGGGCTTTGCCAGCGCAGGCGTAAACATCATCTGACGTACGAATATGAGCTGAATCTACAGGACAAAAAGATGCCTCAAATCCTTGATTTGAGGCATCTTTACTAAATTTGGCCATAATGGTCTGTCCCCTGTCAGCAATCATATTCGTACTCCTTCCGAATAAACATTAAACGGAGGGGTGAACCATGCTGCCGTATTTTTATGTGGGGAGTTATTCCTTTACCGATGAGGTGCTGTTCGAAGGTAATGTCACTGATATCCTGGGAGACGATATTGAGGCTGTGAAGATACGTAATTGCTGCCTTTATGATATATCCTGTCAGACAGTGGAAAACCCCGATGACATGGAACAGACGATGTTTTTTACCCTGGAGGTTTTTTGCGATGTGCGGTATAAGCAGCAGGATATGAGAGTTGTCGGCAAAAGGATCAACGGAGAGAAAAAGTTCAGGATCCCCAAAAAAAACATCAGGGAGCAAAGTCTTGCCGAAACAGGAAAGTATTATGTGATACAGCATCTGAACAACCTTTCTTACTCTGTCCAGACTTCAAAAAGCCGGGATATCATTCTGTCGGTAACCGCAGATATAGAAGGAGCAATTCTTGACGAACCGCATGAGGATTTTTTGATCTGCAGCAGGATAAATTTGGATCCGCCTGCCGAAGATAAGGTTCAGGACTGGAATCAGCTCTTTGACAGCATTAACATCAAAGATACGGTGTCACTTTTCGAAAGCCTGCTCCGTCTTGTAAAAGGTGTCTGCAGCGAAAATGCCAATGATAAAAACAAAGAGGAAAAAGATAAACTGGAGAAGGAAAATATGAAGCTGACGAGTGAAATATATGAGCTTCAAAAAAGGGTCAATGACATGAAAAAGGAAATCAACGACCGTGGCTATATAATAAACGGTTTGCTAAAAATCATCAAACCCCTGTAAAACTGACAGGGGTTTGAAGGCAAGGCAACAGGCATTACAGTTTGCAGCCGCAATCATCAGGTTTGCAGTAGAAATCTTCAGGTTTTCCCAAAACGATAACATCCTGATCTATACCCAGTTTGTCGATGATATCTTCAGTAATGGTCAGATCAACTATTGTGGTCCATACCGATTCAGTCGTGCCAGTGCTGACCAGGGTCGTATCCAGAACGTCCACATCATAACGGAAACATTTAAGCAGTATATAAGACTGGAGACTGGGGTCTTCAAGGTGGCAGCACTTGATATTGGGTTCAAACATTGAAAAAGGAATGGTTACAGTGTATTCAAAGCCTGTATAGTCATTCACACCTGCTGCGACAATTATGAGAGTTTCATTAGGCAATGTCTGGTTCTGGTGCTGCAATACAGGAACACCGGCAGCATCGATCACTGTGGAATCAACGAATGCTTTTGTCGTAGCCGGATTGAACTGCAGAGGATTGGAGAGATTTCGAGGCAGTGTGAGCACATCGAAATTTCCATTCTCATACTCAACCAAAAGAACAAGTTGATACCTGTGGATCACTCTGGATTTGCTGGTGCAAATCAGGAGGTTTCTCGGATATTCAGGCTCGATGATTCGTTTACACAGCTTGACACACGTTACCGGAGAACCGAGGACAGGCTGCTCTGCGGGAACGCTTCCATCGTTTATTATGTAGATCCTGAAAGGCCTCTTATTACCGGTCGGCACTCCGGCTACGTACTCTTCCTGCCATAAAGTAATGGTATCAGCAAGGACTTTTTTGCCCAGAACCTGCTTGGTGAATATGTCTACTTTATGCAGATCTTTAATCAATTCTTCTGACATATAAACAACTCCTGTTATGATGATTGCTTTCTGTTTTATATTATGTAATTCAGGATGCAACTGCTACTTGAAAAACCTTGATAATTTACTCCCTGTTGCATTCTTGTGGGTCGGTGCTTTTATCATTTCGGTATTGAGGTGGATATTGTTCAATAATTGCTTCATTGCGGCCATCTCGGTCTGAAGCTGGTTGATCTTGTCGATTATTTCCTTCTGGTTTTCCTCAAAAGCCAGCATAGGGCTGGTATTTACAGGCGCTTTTATGTTTATCGCAGGTGTATTGTCGGGTAACTGTTTGCTTATATGGGCAAGTACAGCGGGATCTTTCTGAATGATATCAAAAGCTTTTTGAGGTTCTTTTTCGGGTTCTTCCCTTTTTATACGTCTCCAACCCGAACTGTAACTCGAATTGTAGATGAAATCATCCATATTACCATCACCTGATATTAGATTTCTCATACCATTATATGAAAATAAAAAAAAAGTATATTCAGGTACAACCCCCCAAATACCTTCAATTTTAAAATTGTTTCATATCAGTCTTTCTGAAGAGCGCAGCGACTAAGAATCTCATTCTTTTACAGCCATGCTGTTCAGATGGCCTTGCTGTTCTCGTCAGACTGTATGAATGATCTTCCCCTGTCATCCTGAGGGAGAATTCGACCGAAGGATCTCAGACCGGCAGAAAAGATCCTTCGCTTCGCTCAGGATGACATGTCAAAATGTGCTTTATAAAGGCATTGTTGTTTATATACCATGCACCCGGGAATATCAGATACGCGATATATATGATAGGCAGGAAAAGCGGTATCCACATACATTTCAAAACCTTTGACCGCTGCCCTTACACAGAAATGCCGGTCTTCACCTGCAAAGCTCAGATTGTAGATCCTCCTGAAGGATATATCGCTTTTAAGTACTTTTTTACTTATAAGCATACAACCACCCAGACCGCCCACCTTGTATACTCCGGGCTTTTTCAGCATTCTATGGAAGTCTTCTGTTTTTTTCCTGATCTGATCTGGTCTCAGAACGACTGCTCCGCAGGGTTCATACTGGGTATAGTTGTCATACATCCAGACCTGCGGATATAAAGGCCCGGAAGGAGCCCAGCGGGTCCAGTAGATCTCCGAGATGATATCCTTATCCTGTTCGATCAGGTGGATCAAAGTTTTAGGATGCAGCAAAAGATCCGAATCTACAAAAAAAAGGCCGTCGTAATCTCCGTCCCTGGCAATTTCAAGTATTCTGTTCCTGTATTCGCTTACTCTGGAAATTGAATCGATATCCCATTTATGCTTAAAATCAGACATGTTGCCGGGCGATTTTCCGTCACCAGCCATGATAGTGCCCGGCAACAATTTAGTAAGCTTATGAAGTACTTCAACTGATTCTCTGTTTACATTGTCATCGATGAACAAAAATTCAGTCTTAATGCCTTCCCTGTCAAGATTCATCAGTGAATCAGCGTATTCCTTCAATATTTCAGGACTTTCCCTGACGGGGCTGCCTATAAGGATACGCTTGCCGGTCATTATCCCACCGTCCCGGTCACGGTTATTTCTTCTTCTGTGGCTATCTGAACCAGGATATCATAGAATATGGACAGATCCACCCTTGATGACGGAACCGGAGGAGAACCTGTTCCATGGAATCCTGTTTCGCCTATATCCGCATTCCAGGTCATATTACGAAGTGTGATGATCACATCGAAGTCATCGCCTGCCGGAATGGTTCCTTCAAATTCGCTGAAAGGTATGGACATGGTGAATATAAATCTGTCACCAACGATTTGCATTGTCTGTATGATACTTCGTGAAACCTGCACTTCGGTAAGATCGTACAAAGTTGTGACTCTGGTCCCGATATCGTCGGGGAGGGTGATGAGCTCATAGGTGTTGCTGTCCGCAAACTTGACCAACAGCAGTACTTTGAAGCCCACACTGATCTTGATCCTTTTTCCGCATACTAAAGACCAGGTCGGTTCATCGGTCCGCACAATAACGCACTGGACGCATTCCAGCGGAAACTCATTGAAGTCTCCTGCATTATTTATAAACAAAGTTACCGGTTCCTTGATTCCCAGACGCGCTCCGGTGACTGGGTCTCTTTTTTCCTGGAAAAAGATCTGTGTATCATTTGCTCTGAATCGGGACAATGGCTTTAAGACTAAAATATTAACCAGTTTCTTTTCACAGTTCATGATGTCCTCTCAATCAACTGCAGGGTCGTATTCTATTTTATATTATGCATGCCCTGGGATAATTGTTAATCGGCTTGTACAAAGGCTTTTAGACGTTGCTATCACATGAAGTGGCTTATCCACATATATTGATGATGTAGAGAAATAAATGTAAAAGCGTGGGGGAAAATGAAGATACTTTTCACAAATCCGACACCGATGATCAAATACGGTATGCAGAAAGGGTTTCAAAAGCTGGGTTGGGAGACTGACAGAGTCGAGGTCCCCCAGCAGAATGTGGACGGATTCAAGGCGAAAATTGAGGAGTTCAAGCCTGACTATATCTTCACTGAAGGGGGAGTTGAGACAAAAAAATTCATTCTTCCTGTTTTGGAGAAATACCAGATACCTCATATCTATTGGGCTGTAGAAGATCCTATTGCCCATCAGACCCTGGCTATGCAATGGGCCCAGAAGTCGGTGCTGGTTCTTACCCCTGACATTGAAATGGTGGACAGCTACAGGCGAAGAGGGCATAAGGCGATCTGCATCCCGTTTGCCACCGATCCGGACTATTATTACAGGTATCCTAAGGATGAACATTTTGCCTCTCTGGATGCAGTGCATGTGGGAAACAATTACAATGTTTTTCCCGAGCGGAGGAAAGCTTATGAATATATTATAAAGCCTTTTATAGATAAGAAGAAAAAAATAGAGGTATATGGTTCTGACTGGGATAACCCCAGGCATGCGTTCAAATTGCCTCCCGAATACAATAAGGGGTATTTGTCTCATGAAATGAGCGTGATAGCTTATTCTTCCGCCAGGATATCCCTGGGGGTCCATTCCATAACCAATTCCCGGACTATGCAGTCAATGAGGACATTCGAGGTGCTTGGATGCGGAGGCTTTTTCCTGACCCAGCATACCCGGGCGATAGAATACATGTTCAAAAACCATGTACATCTTGTCTGGTCAAAAAGCTATGAAGAAACGGTGGAGCTGATGGACTATTATCTTGACAATGAACCTGAGAGGGAAAAAATCGCACTTAACGGCCAGAGGTTTGTCTATGAAAACCACAGTTACGAAAAAAGAGCAAGGGAAATCGTGGAAGCATTGAAGGGTGTATAGGTATGAAAATCGCGATCATAGGTTACTATGGTCATAACAATCTGGGAGATGAGCTGAACCTCCTTGAAATGATAAAACTTATAAAAAATCAGTATCCTGCGGCTGATATCACTGTATTCAGCGGCGGCCTGGGTACGCTGTATTATGATGTGGATTACAGGCTGGTCCTTGCCGACAGGCTGGGGCTTTCCGGCTACAGGGATGCCCTGAACAGATTCGATCTGGTCATCATAGGGGGCGGGGGACTGGTTTTTCTGGGAGCCAACTATTTCGACTTCCTTCAGGAGGGTATTAAGGTCCCGTACATATTCAGCCGTGTGGGCATTGATGACCGCGTCGTCTCGCAGCCCGTACTGACTCAGCTTAAGGATATACTTGGCAGGGCTTATGATGTGACGGTCAGGACAACAGGAGACAAAGATCTCGCGCAGAAATATCTGGGGATCGGATGCCGGGTAGTGCCTGAAGCAATCTGGAATTTCAGGACGCAGCCTTTTCCGCTTGCCGCGCGGGGGAAAAAGGTCCTGGTGAGCATGAACGCTTATGCAGCCAAATATTTCACGATGATAAAGGAAACGCTTAACAGAACCAAAACTGCGAAGACGGTGTTCACTGTTTCTATGCAGGACACTTCAAAAGATTTCTATTACAACATTCTCAGCACTCCTGACAACCGGACTATTTTGCCTGAATCAGTCTCCCTGGATAAGAAAGCATCTTTTCTCGCGGGTGCTGATCTGGTGATAACATCGAGGCTTCATGCAGGACTTGTGGCAATAAGCCATGGTGTTCCCGCAATCATGCTGAAGAGTACTCCCAAGGTCCGGTTTCTGATGAAAGAACTGGACATGGAAGAATTATATATTGGCGAAAGTATTAACGAATCCCTGGTAGATGATATTCTTTCAAAAGATTTCAGGGGACGTTTGCTTGAAATTTCAGAACGAATGAAGGAACTGTCAGGAACGCCAATAATACCGGAGTGATGAGGTTGAAAAAAATGAATGATAAGATGCAGGAATATAAAGATGTCAAGCGTTTTTTTGAAATAGAGGACATAAGCATGGGGACAGTTCCCGTCAATGACCGGGAGTGGGCCGTTATCTATCCGCCCACCATCGATTGGGATTATATGAGGCAGCGTCCTCAGCAGATAATGGAACAGTTTTCATTGAACGGTTATGAGGTTTTCTACTGCAACAAGACTCAATCAAAGACAAATATGTATACCGTTCTGAGTCCTGATCTGAAGATCATACATAACAACAGTTGTTTTATCAGAGATATAGTTCCTGAGCTCAAAAGGATGGGGAAAAAAATAATCCTGTGGGTCTCATGGTCGAAGCTCCATACTTTCCTTGATTCATACTGTCCCGATTTCATCGTCTATGACTATGTGGATGATTTCGAGGCATGGAAGCCATACCTGAAACCTATGGTCGAAAAAGCCAATGTGGTTATCACGACATCAAAGATACTCATGGAGGAGATGGCGAGAGATTACCCTCAGAAACCCAGCATAATGGTTCCCAACGGCTGTGATATCGAAAGATTCAGACTTCCGAAGCAGACAGAAAAACCGTTGGAGCTTAAAAGTCATAACGGGCCTGTCATCACTTATTCCGGAGCATGGGCGAACTGGGTCGATATGAAACTGGTCGAGAAAATAGCCGGGACCTTCAGTCATGCTCTTGTTTGCATTATGGGGTCCGAATATGGTGTCAGGGTCCCGCGGCATATTCCGAATCTCAAATATCTTGGACTGAAAAGCTATTTCCAGCTTCCGGAGTATCTGAATCACAGTACGATATGCATCATACCGTTCCTGATCAATACGATAACGCTGGCCACCAATCCGATAAAGATGTACGAGTATCTGGCTTCGGGAAAACCTGTGGTATCGACGGATCTGCCTGAGGCACGGAACGTTCCGTCGGTTTATATCGCAAAGAATCATGAAAGCTTTATTGAAAAAATCGGTCTTATCCTGAATGGCAAGATGGGTTTCAGGGCTGAGGAGACATATGCCTGGCTGGAAGAACACACCTGGCAGAAAAGGTTCGAAAAGATAATTAAATTCATAAAGGAGCATCTTGGCTAGATCATATTTAGCTGGCTTTCGGCAAGGCGACACCCGAACAGGTAGCAAAAACGCTAAGCGAAACAGCTGCAAAAAACAAGGATTGATTGAAACGGTTTGTTTTCATAAAATTAAAATGGTCATTGAATAACCGGATATTCTCTTCATGTCGGCCAATGTCTGATATGAAGAGAATTATCTTGTTGATGGGATAAAATCGAACGGAGGGCTGAAATGAACAGAAAATGGTGGAAGGAAGCGGTCGTATATCAGATATATCCAAGGAGCTTCTATGATTCAAATGCGGACGGAATAGGCGACCTCAGGGGCATCATGGAAAAGCTTGATTACCTGAAGGAGCTTGGTGTAGACGTCCTTTGGCTATGTCCCATTTATAGATCTCCCAATGACGACAATGGCTATGATATATCGGATTATTACGGGATATTGGAGGAGTTCGGCAGTCTTCAGGACTTTGAAGAGCTGCTTGCAAAGGCTCATTCCAAAGGAATAAAAATAATAATGGATCTGGTCGTAAACCATACATCCGATGAGCACCCATGGTTCATAGAAGCCCGTTCGTCTAGAGACAGCAAAAAGCGTGATTATTACATATGGCGTGATGCAAAGGAAGGGGCTGAGCCCAACAACTGGGGATCATTCTTTTCACCCTCTGTATGGGAATGGGATGAGAAGACCCAGCAGTATTATCTCCACCTGTTTTCAAAAAAGCAGCCTGATCTGAACTGGAAGAATCCCGCATTGCGCAGGGAAATCTATGACATGATGAAATGGTGGCTGGACAAGGGAGTTGACGGATTCCGAATGGATGTGATAAATGCCATAGCGAAGATGGATTCCTTCCCTGATGCGCCCCGGCCGGAAAATCATACAATGAAGTATGTTTTCTTTCCCCAATACTACTTCAACCAGCCGGGCATACATGAGTTCCTGCAGGAAATGAACAGGGAGGTATTGAGCAAATACGACATCATGACAGTAGGAGAGACCTGCTGTGTCACCACCGATATGGCAAAGCTATATACCGGCGAAGACAGAAACGAGCTTAACATGGTTTTCCAGTTCGAACTGATGGGAATCGACAACGGGGAAAAGTGGAAATGGGAATACAGACCGTGGAAGCTCACCGAATTCAAAGAAATCATGTCAAAATGGCAGACTGAGCTTGAATCTGTGGGCTGGAACAGCCTGTACCTCAATAATCACGACCAGCCGAGAATGGTTTCCAGATTCGGGAATGACCGAAAATACAGGGTCGAGAGCGCAAAAATGCTGGCTACCATGCTGCATACCCTCAAGGGAACTCCCTTCATATATCAGGGAGAGGAAATAGGAATGACTAATGTGGCATTTGACAGCATCTATGATTACAGGGATATAGAGAGCCTCAATTTTTACAATATTGCCGTAAATCATGAAAAAATGGATCCCAGATCGGCTTTGGAGGCGATCCACAGAATAGGCCGTGATAATGCAAGGACTCCGATGCAGTGGAGCGATGAGGAAAATGCGGGGTTCACTGCGGGAAAGCCCTGGATAAAGGTAAATCCCAACTATAAGTGGATCAATGTAAGACAGGCCATGGAGGATGCTGACTCCATACTTAATTATTACAAGAAGCTCATTCTGCTGCGCAGGGAATATGATGTGATGGTTTATGGCAAGTACATACCGCTGCTGGAAGATGACGAGGACATTTATTCATATATAAGGCAGCTTGGCCGGAGCAGGCTGCTGGTCATATTGAATTTCTTCGACAAAAATCCCTTGTTCCTGCTTCCCGAATGGCTGGAATACAATGAGGCAAAGCTGCTTATATCGAACTACCGGACAGACGGGAAGGATGACATATCGGAAATCAGGCTACGCCCATACGAAGCAAGGGTGTATGAGCTCATATAACCGGCAGAAAAAATAGCCGGTCAGGAAAGGAGTTTGGATCATGAAGGCAGCAGTCTATCTGGGAAAATAGAAGCCACGGGAAAATCATTATTCAACCCTGATCGACAGGAGGATCCCTTTTCGCCCGGGTAAAAAAGCGCCGACAGTCAGTTGTCGGCGCTTTCGTCTTCGTCGTACTCAAAATACTGGGCACAAATGAAAGAAGGCCTGTAACCGAACAGTATAATTTTTTCATGGGCTTGCACCAGTTCAGCAAACTGATCGACCAGAGCAGCATCGAAATTGTCAATGAAATTTTTTAGCCGTTCAAGCTCGGAGGAAAATTCACGAACCGGCTGCATCCTGCCGTAAAGAAAGTAAATGTATTGCTTGTAGTTTTCCGGATGGTCCGTATTTGCAAAAAGTTTTGATTGAGTTTATGATTTTTATGTAGAATAAATTAATAAAATCTGTTTTGGGGAGAGGCATGTTCCGGATTTTGGTTGTTGACGATGACAAGCATACGAGGCGCTTGTTCGAAGCCGTTCTTACGGCGGAAAATTATACGGTCTTTACCGCATCCAACGGTGAGGAAGCGCTTGATATAATGGACAGGGAGCATATCGACCTTGTTGTCCTCGATATCATGATGCCCAGAATGGATGGATATGAGCTTACCCGGGTCCTGAGGAAAGCAAACAATAACCTGCCTATTTTGATGGTTTCAGCCAAACAGCTGCCTGAGGACCGTCGAAAGGGCTTCATTGTCGGAACCGATGACTATATGACAAAGCCTATTGACGTGGAAGAAATGCTGCTGCGTATAAAAGCTCTTCTGCGGCGTGCGCAGATAGCCAGTGAAAAGAGGCTGGTCATAGGCGATGTGGTGCTTGACTATGACAGCTTTACGGTTTCTAAAAACGGTGAGGTCCAGGAACTGCCGCAAAAGGAATTCATGCTGCTTTTCAAGCTGCTTTCTTACCCCGGGAAGATTTTTACACGTATCCAGCTGATGGACGAAATTTGGGGAAATGACAGCGAATCGGGCTGGGAAACTGTGACTGTTCATATAGGAAGACTTCGTAAACGGTTCGAAGGCTGGAAGGAATTCGAAATTGAGTCTGTCAGGGGACTTGGATACAAGGCGGTGAAAAATGTATGAAGCCTAAGATAAGGAAACACCGTCTGGCGTTGACTTTGCTGTTTTCAGGCGTGGTATTCTGCTTTTTCATGATAACCATGGTCGTTGTGGGTGGAGTGATCATTTTTTTGATACATCGGGGATTGCTTGAGCCCAGCGGGAGTGTACCCAGGCTTTATCGCCTTATTTTCAGGATGATGATGGCAAGCGTACTGCTTGGAGCGATCCTGTCGGCGGTTACCAGCCGCTTTCCGCTAAAACCGGTCAATACCATAATCAATGCCATGAACCGTCTTGCAGCCGGAGATTTCAAAACACGCCTTCACCTCGGAAAATATCTGTCCAGACACCCTACGGCGGTAGAAGTTTGCCGCAGCTTCAATAATCTGGCCGAAGAGCTTGAAAAAACAGAAATCCTTCGTTCTGATTTCATAAACAACTTTTCCCATGAGTTCAAAACACCCATAGTATCGATCGCCGGTTTCGCAAAGCTTCTCAAGCACGGAAATCTGACTGAAGAGCAAAAAGCTGAATACATCGATATCATTGAGCAGGAATCGCTCCGCCTTTCGGCCATGGCCACGAACGTGCTCAATCTGACGAAGATAGAAAATCAGACCATCCTGACCGGAGTATCCGAGTACAATCTGTCCGAGCAGATCAGAAACTGCGTGCTGCTTCTCGAGAACAAGTGGAGCAGGAAGAATGTCGTACCTGAGCTGGATTTCGGTGAACATACCATAAATGCCAACGAGGAAATGCTCAGACAGGTATGGATCAACCTTATAGACAATGCCATCAAATTCGGCGATGAGGGGACATCGTTCCGTATCGGGATCACCGAAACCGAAAACCACATATTTGTTTCTGTCTCCAACACCGGCACAGAGATCCCTGCCGAATCCAAGGAACAGATCTTCCGGAAATTTTACCAGGCCGATGAATCCCATTCAAGTGAGGGCAATGGGATCGGACTTGCTATAGTCAAAAAAGTAGTCAGCCTGCACGACGGCGATGTCACCGTATCATCAGGCAACCGCAAGACAGTCTTCACAGTTTCGCTCCCTAAATTGTCATAGGGACGGTTCTGATGACATGTCACAGGGATGGTCCTACCCAGGCGGATGATCATGGGAATTTTCATGCTCTTTAAATAAAATAACCCTCCTGAAAGCATAATAAATCCAAGCTGCTAATAAAGAACGAACGCATGTTTTAGTCAAAAATCAGGAGGAGTTTATGAAAAGGCAGGCAAAAGTAAAGCTGCTGGTTCTGACGACCATATTCTTTCTTGTAATATCGTCCTCAACTTCCTCAGGTATTTATACGAAAAGGATCAATATGACCTATCTCTATGCAGGCACCACCTCTCTTTATATCAATAATGTGGATCGTTCAAACGAGAATATTGACATTGTATGCCCTGATTACTTTGAAATTTATGAAAACGGTGATTTGAAGCTGTTGCCCAAAATCGACACAGAATTTGTTGACGCTATGCATATACGCGGAATAAAAGTAGTTCCCTTTCTTAGCAATCATTGGGACAGAGCATTAGGGCGGAAAGCAGTACTCAGAGGGGAAATGGCAGCGTTTGTAAATCGTTCATCTGCTTTTGAAATGACATATCCTGCAAAAAGAGACCCCAGTATTCCTTCACCTGAAAATATCGTAGCTCCCAGATAATTGTCACAGGGATGGTTCTTGTGACATGTCGGAGGGACGGTCCTGTGGGACAATACATTGAAAATGACACATAAAAGTCCGTTACCATGTCTAAATTGTAAGATCCTTCGCTTCGCTCAGGATGAATTCCTGCCTTCGGCAGGAATTCAGTTTATTTTCGGTTTATAATAAGAAAATATAATTCAGGCTGAGACAAAATAAGTAGAAGGATGCTGTGGTTATGAGAAGATGGTTTGAGAAAATCATGTACGGATTGCAGAGATTTATGTATGGGCGCTATGGATATGATGAGCTTTCCCGTTTCCTGTCGATCTCGGGAATGGTTATATTATTCTTATCTTTGATCCCGTTTCTTCGCATTTTATATTTCGTCGCGCTTGCCATACTCATATGGTCATGGTTTCGCACTTTTTCAAAAAATATATATAAACGTCAGGCCGAAAGACAAAAATTCCTGACTATCCGGAACAGGATAAAACAGAAGCTTCGTCTTTATAAGTCGATCTGGCATGAAAGAAAGACCCACAGGTACTATAAATGCCCTCATTGCAAGGCTGTTGTGCGGATCGTGAAGCCCGAAAGAGGAAAAACCATAAATATTCGTTGCCCCAAATGCAGCAGCAGCTTTGATAAAAGGACTTAAAGACAGACTGCTTCAGGGTTTGACATCCGGTCACTGACTGAAAGGAAGAAATTTATGGGTAAAACGATTGGAATAGATTTAGGTACCACAAATAGCTGCGTTGCTGTTGTGGAGGGCGGGAAACCGGTGATCATCCCCAATGAAAACGGTAACAGGACTACTCCGAGCGTAGTCGCTTTTACAAAAGAGGGAGAACGTCTCGTAGGCGATCAGGCCAAACGCCAGACCGTTATCAACAGTGAAAGGACCATCAGCTCCATAAAGCGGCACATGGGTACCGACTGGAAGAAGATCATTGACGGAAAAGCCTATACCCCGCAGGAAATCAGCTCAATGATCCTTAGAAAATTAAAAACAGATGCAGAGAACTATCTTGGTGAAGCCGTGACTGATGCTGTTATCACTGTTCCCGCATATTTCAACGATATTCAGCGTCAGGCTACGAAGGATGCCGGAAGGATCGCGGGACTGAATGTGATAAGGATAATAAATGAGCCTACAAGCGCCGCGCTCGCTTACGGCCTGGATAACGGAACACCGCAGAAGATAATGGTTTACGATCTTGGCGGCGGAACATTCGACGTTTCCATCATAGAAATCGGAGAAGGCGTTATAGAAGTTCTTGCTACCAACGGGGACAACCACCTTGGCGGAGATGACTTTGACGAACGGGTAGTAGCGTATCTGGCTGAGCTGATAAAAAAAGAGCACCATGTAGATGTCCGTAAGGATTTTGCAGCATTTCAGCGGGTAAAGGAGGCTGCCGAACAGGCAAAGAAGGAATTGTCCTCTTCGGAAAATGCCTATATATCGCTCCCGTATCTCACCCAGTCCCGCGGACAACCGATAAATTTTGAATACTCCCTTTCACGGGCAATATTCAATGAACTGACCCGGGATCTGGTGGAACGGACGGCGCTTCCCGTCCGGAATGCTCTGGCTGATGCAGGCATAGCACCATCCGAGCTTTCAAAGGTCCTGCTGGTCGGAGGGTCCACAAGGATCCCGGCAGTACAGGAAATGGTGAGAAGCCTTACGGGGATAAACCCGTCAAAAAACATCAATCCCGATGAATGTGTAGCACTGGGAGCTGCTGTACAGGGCGATACGCTGTCAGGCGGGGCTCTGACTCTTTACGGCGGGAAGAGCAATATCCTTTTACTTGATGTCACGCCACTCAGTCTGTCCATCGAAACGGTGGGTGGTGTAGCCACAAGGATAATCGAACGCAATACAACCATCCCGGTGCGCTATTCTCAGGTTTTCACCACGGCAGCACCATTTCAGAGAAGCGTTGAAGTAAACGTTCTGCAGGGTGAACGACCAATGGCTAAGGATAATAAATCCATTGGAAAATTCAGGCTTAGCGGGATAAAGCCCGCCCCTGCCGGCGTCCCGCAAATCGAGGTCACCTTTGATATCGATGCCAACGGGATCCTCAAGGTTTCAGCAAGGGATCTCGATACAGGCATGGAGCAATCCATAACCATTACCGATAACCAGCGCATGTCGGATGCCGAAATAGAACAGGCTATACGTGATGCGCAGCAATACGCCGCCCAGGATGGCATAAGGCGAAAAGCGCTGGAGATAAGCAGCGAGGCAAATAAATGCCTGAACCGCGCCACTCAGGCATTACAAAAAGTGAAAAAAGAGCTGCCGAAAGAAGAAAAGAAACAGATCAAGGCAGATATCGCATATCTGCAGAAACTGATTTACAGGACAAAACCGGTCATGATGAGTGAAAGCGATATAATGGCTGTACGTGAAGCCATCAGCCGCTTATATTCAAGCAGCGCCAATGCGTGTCGTATGGCCGGATTCATTTCCGACAGCTATTAAGGAGGTAAACTGATGCTGGAACTTAAAAATATAAAGAAAACATATTCTGCTCCGGGTGAAAATATCGAAGCATTGAAGGGAATCGATCTGAAATTCCGAAGCAGTGAGTTCGTTTCCATACTTGGCCCGTCAGGCTGCGGGAAAACGACCATGCTGAACATTATAGGAGGTTTGGACAGATACACCTCCGGAGATCTCGTCATAAACGGAAGGTCCACAAAGGAATATAAGGACAGGGACTGGGATGCATACCGCAACCATTCGGTCGGTTTCGTATTTCAAAACTATAATCTGATACCGCACCAAACAGTACTGGAGAATGTGGAGCTTGCTCTTACCCTTTCTGGTGTGTCCAAAAAGGAACGCCGCAAACGTGCAAAAGAAGCGCTCGAAAAAGTAGGGCTTGCAGACCAGATGAGAAAGAAACCTTCTGAGGTATCGGGAGGACAGATGCAGCGAGTTGCCATTGCCAGGGCTATCGTCAATAATCCCGACATCATTCTGGCAGACGAACCGACCGGCGCCCTAGACACCGAAACAAGCGTACAGGTCCTGGATATACTCAAGGAAATAGCAAAGGACCGTCTCGTGATCATGGTCACTCACAACCCCGACCTTGCAGAAAGATATTCCACCAGGATCGTCAGGATGCTTGACGGTAAAATCTTAAGCGACAGTATGCCACTGACCACCGACGAAGTCAGGGAAGAAACAGAAAAGGCGCTCAACAAGACGAAAGAAGCGCATAAAAAGAAGAAACCATCCATGTCATTTGCCACTTCCTTCGGACTTTCACTGAGAAACCTGTTCACCAAAAAAGGCAGAACGGCGCTGACGAGCTTTGCAGGCTCTATCGGCATTATAGGCATTGCACTTATCTATGCCGTATCCCATGGTACCACATCCTTTATTGATTCGGTCCAGGAAGAAACACTCGCCTCTTACCCATTGACCATTGAAGCACAAAACGTTGATGTGAGTACTTTGCTCAACACTTTCACCGGAAAAGCAAGGTCACTTTCCGACCATGAAAACGATGCTATTTACCAGAAAGCCATGCTCTATGAAATGATGAATGCCATGAATTCCATGGAATCAAGCAAAAACGATCTTAAATCTTTCAAAAATTATATAGAAGAGCAGCGCGCAGACGAAAACAGCAAGCTCCATTCAGCACTTGCCGGCGTACAGTATACCTATGATAACGACCTTCTCATTTATACCAAAAACGTTGACGGCACTATCCTTCGCTCAGATACCGAACTGCTCACTGTTGAACTGATGAAGAAGTACGCAGGATACGATATGTCGTCCATGCTTGAAATGCGTGACCGGACGGTAATGGGCAGCTTTTCCTCCCGAATGGCTTCGACCATGAAGTTATGGAAAGAATTACTCTCAGGCGACGACCGAAATCAAGTGAACGAGGCTATCAGGAAACAGTATGACATTATATACGGCAGATGGCCTTCAAGCTTCAATGAGATCATCCTTTTCGTTGATGAAAACAATGAGATCGACGATATGACGCTTTATGCCCTGGGGCTCAAATCCGAAGAGGAAATGAAGAAGCTCATGGAAGCGGCCGTGAACGGTAAAACCATAGACTACGAGATCAGGAAATGGTCATATGAGGAAATCTGCAATATGAGCTTCCGTACCATATTGAACTCCGATTGCTATACCTATGATGAAAAGACAGGAACCTATACCGACCTGAGAGATACAGAAGCAGGACTCAAATATCTTTACGATAACGGTTTGGAGCTTCGGGTCGTCGGGATAGCCAGGCCTTCCGAAGACTCGGTCGCATCTGTAACGAGAAGCTGGATAGGATATACAGGCGAGCTGACTAGATATATCATTGAGCGAGCTAACAGCTCAGAAGCGGTGAAAGCCCAGAAAGACGATCCTTCCACCGATGTTTTCACCGGCCTTCCCTTTAAGGATGAAGACGGAAATGTGACCATCTCAGAAAAAGCAGCATATTTCAAAGACTATATCTCTTCCCTCGATGCTGAAGATAAGGCATCTGCATACATCAAAATAATGAGTATTCCTTCTGAAGAAGCAGTCGGTCAGTTTGTTGCAAATACACTTTCGGGCATGTCCCGTGCTGATATCGAAGCCTCGCTGATCCCTGCGCTGGCTCAGCAAACCGGCATGGATGCCGAAACCATTGAGGGCTATATTTCAGCCATGAGTGACGAGGAATTGAAGGAGGTTTTCGCTCAGGGACTTGCAAGACAGTATAAGGAACAGTATGCCGCGCAGGTTAAAAAGCAGATGAGCACCATGACGACTGAGCAGCTCGCTTATGCCATGGATATGGCACTTACCCAATATACGGATGATGAATGTGCAGATTATTACGATAAGATACTGGAGTTTTCAGATTCGACATATGAAGAGAATCTGAAAAAGCTTGGCTGCATCGATCTTGACGATCCGGCTTCCATAAATCTGTATGCATCTTCATTCGCCAACAAGGAAGTTATCGAAGATGCCATTGCTGAATATAACGAAAGCATTGACGATCTTTCAGAAATCAAATATACCGACTATATAGGACTAATGATGTCTTCGATAACCACCATCATCAATGCCATCACATATGTCCTCATAGCATTCGTTGCGGTATCGCTTATCGTTTCATCAATCATGATAGGTGTTATAACACTGATTTCTGTACAGGAGCGCACGAAGGAAATAGGCATCCTCAGAGCCATAGGAGCATCCAAAAAGAATGTTTCCAGCATGTTTACCGCCGAAACCGTTATAATAGGATTTGCCTCGGGTTCACTTGGCGTTCTGGTAACATATCTGCTTTGTATCCCCATAAATCTTATACTCCATCGTCTGACGAAGCTGAGCAACCTTTCGGCTGTCCTGCCTGTCAGGACAGCGATAGTTCTGATCGTGATCAGTATGCTCCTTACACTTATTTCAGGGATCATTCCATCCCGAAGCGCTGCAAAGAAAGATCCGGTCGTTGCCCTCAGGACAGAGTAGAAATAAAATGAAAATCGGTTATACTGCTGTATGATTTTCAGATTCAGGCTGTGCAAAGAACGAGGTGCATGTTCTTTGCACAGCCTTTTGAGTTTCTTCATTGTTCTGGTAGAAAAAGTTATCGAGATGATGATATGAATAACACTTATATCGCATGCAGGTGTTGAACCAGACTGATTGACGTAATGGAAATGCAAGAATACTATTAATGATAAAAGGAGAAAAATGAAACCGGTATCCGAATGGGTTAATGTATTAAAGGCGTGATGTACGGAAAAACTCCAGGAGGCGTTCTTATGGAAGATGTAATAGTTCTAAATATAAAATTTAAATTTGGTGATACAGAGGATGTTATCCATCCTGTTATTCTGAGAGATGATAGCGAAATGATATTGGTTGATTGCGGATATACAGGTTTTATGCCTGTTATTGAGGAGGCAATCAAAAAGGAAGGTATGGACTACCGCAAACTAACCAAAATTTTGATCACGCATCATGATCATGATCATATGGGCTCTTTGGCAGATTTCAAGCAAAAGTATCCTAATATAAAAATTGTTGCAAGTGAAATTGAAGCTCCATATATTGAAGGATCGAAAAAGTCTTTGAGACTGGAACAGGCAGAAGCGCTCCAGGAGACATTAGATGAAGATAAAAAGGCTTTTGGGAAAGCCTTTTGTGATATTTTGAAAAGTGTCAAGCCTGTAAAAGTCGATATAAAAGTAAATGACGGAGATGTTATGGACTGGTGTGGCGGCTGTGAGATAGTCGGTACACCGGGACACACTCCGGGTCATATATCTCTTTTTATCAGGAATAAAAAGATCATCATAACAGGTGATGCCGCCGTATTGGAAAACAACCTGCTGGTCATTGCAAATCCACAATTCACTCTGGATTTGGATAATGCGGAAAAATCAATTTCGAAGATAAAAGGATATGATGCCGATACTTACATTTGCTATCATGGGGGAGTATACAAGCGTTAATTCCGATCATAACAAGAAAATGGAGGTATAGCAGCGATGAAAACTGAAAAAAGAAGGCTGACAGAGGATGAACACGATAAAATACTCGCAATACTTAAAGCCCGGTTCGAGAAAAACATGAACAGGCACGAAGGAATCGAATGGGAAAAAATCCAGAATAAGCTGGAAGCGGATGAAGTAAAGCTGTGGTCATTGAACGAAATGGAGAAGACTGGTGGTGAGCCCGATGTTATAGGGTATGATGGCGAAACTGATGAATATATCTTCTTTGATTGCTCACCTGAAAGTCCCGCCGGACGCAGGAGCATCTGCTACGACCGTGAAGCGCTGGAATCAAGAAAAGAACACAAGCCGAAAGCAAGTGCGATGGGTATGGCTGAGGAAATGGGCATAGAGATCTTAACAGAGGAGCAATACAGGGAACTTCAGAGGCTCGGGATTTTCGATACAAAAACATCAAGCTGGATAAAAACTCCTGACAGAATCAGAAAGCTTGGAGGTGCTCTGTTCTGTGACCGCCGCTATGATACCGTGTTCGTATACCATAACGGGGCCGAATCCTATTATTCATCAAGAGGTTTCCGGGGATCTCTGAGGGTCTGATATTCTGTTGCCCGATACGTGAATCCCTCATATATGTTTTCCGGAGTGAATAAATATATCATGGGTTTTTATATTCGGGAGCATGTATGGGAATCTATATTGAAGTTGAACCGGGCATAAGAGTATATGTGGAGGACATCAACCCTGAAGGGAAAAAAACGATCCTTCTGATCCACGGCTGGCCGGGAAACCATAATTTGTTTGAATACCAGTTCAACCTGCTGCCCCAAATGGGATACAGGTGTGTTGGAATGGACATAAGGGGGTTCGGCTTATCGGACAGACCCTGGTCAGGCTACGATTATAACCGGCTTTCAGATGATATAAGGATCGTCGTGGATGCGCTGAACCTGAGCAATTTTGTACTTGCCGGGCATTCGACAGGCGGAGCCATCTGTATCAGATACATGGCAAGACACAATGGCTATGGGGTATCGAAACTGGCTCTTTTTGCTGCGGCAGCACCAAGCCTTGTCCAGCGTCCATATTTCCCGCATGGTCTTCAAAGGCAGGTCATAATAAACATAATACAAGGAGTATATAACGACAGACCTGCCATGCTGAGAGGGTTCGGGAATTTGATCTTTTATAACCCAGTCAGTGCTCCGTTTGCTGACTGGATCTTCCAGCTGGGACTCCAGGCAGCCAGTTGGTCTACTGCAGCCATAGCAAACACATGGTTAGGGGAAGAGGGCCTGTTTAATGATCTGAAAACCATAAATGTTCCTACATTGATCCTCCATGGTATCAATGATCAGGTATGTTTGTACCCACTGGCTATTGCACAGAAAAACAGTATAAGGTTTTCAAAACTCGTACCCTTTGATGCGTGCGGCCATTTTCTGTTCTATGATCAGCGTGATAAATTCAACCATGAGCTGATTCAGTTTTCGGAGACTGCCCGCTTATGAACTAGCTTGTTAACAGTCTTGCGATGCCGGAGAAAATGAAACAGACAATAATGCCTATGACCGTAGGTACTATAACCGAAATCGCCGTCCATTTCAGGCTTTGGGTTTCCTTTTTGATGGTAAGGCACGTGGTGGAACATGGCCAGTGCAGGAGGGAGAACAGCATGGTGCTGACTGCGGTTATCCATGTCCATCCGTTTTCCACCAGCAGTTGTTTCAGATCCCACAGATTATCCAGCTCCATCAGGCTGCCCGATGACATATAGGCCATGATTATAATAGGAAAAGCAATTTCATTGGCAGGAAGTCCCAGTATAAATGCTATCAGGATAACACCGTCCATTCCCAGCAGCTTTGCAAAGGGATCCAGAAACCTGGAGCAGTGAGCCAGCAAGGTCAGATCATTTATTCTTAAATTTGCCATGGTCCAGATCACAAGACCAGCCGGAGCCGCCACTGCCACTGCTCTGCCGAGGACAAACAATGTTCTGTCAAAAATGGAACGGACTACAACCTTGCCGATCTGCGGTTTGCGAAATGGCGGAAGCTCCAGTGTGAAGGAAGACGGAACACCTTTAAGAACAGTACCCGATAAAAATCTTGAAACGATGAATGTTGCGAAAATACCCATAACAATCACGCCGGTGAGCAATACTGCCAGATAAACCGATTCTAAAGGTCCGGCTGCGGCTCCCGCAAAAAACATGGTCAATATGGCTATCAACGTGGGAAACCGTCCGTTGCACGGCACGAAATTATTGGTTATGATCGCGATCAACCGTTCCCGGGGCGAGTCGATGATCCTGCAGCCTATGATCCCTGCTGCATTGCATCCGAAGCCCATGCACATGGTAAGAGCCTGTTTACCGCAGGCACGGCACTTTTTGAAGTATTTGTCGAGGTTGAAAGCAACACGGGGCAGATAACCCAGATCCTCAAGCAAGGTAAACAGAGGGAAGAATATTGCCATAGGAGGCAGCATGACCGATACGACCCATGCAAGGACCCTGTACACACCGAGGACGAGCATACCATGCAGCCAGTCAGGAGCACCGAGCCAGTGAAAAGCATCGGTCAGTCTGTCTTCGATCCAGAACAAAGCGTCCGACAGCATGGCAGACGGATAGTTGGCCCCTGTTATGGTCAGCCACAGGACACCCATCAGCAAAGCGACCATTATGGGAAATCCTGTCCATTTGCCCGTCAGTATTTTGTCGATCTTCCTGTCCCGTGCGTAATAGTCCCTTTTATCAAAATGCACCGTATCGGAGCAGATGGATTCGGCAGTAAGGACAAGACCGGCAACGATTTTGTCACGCAATATATCACTCGTGATACCATTGTCCGACAAAACCTGCTTTGCTTTGGCCAGCCCTTCCCGGATATGGCTGTCGGCAAGAAGGTCATAACCGAGATAATCATTCAAAGCAGTGATCAGTGATTCGTCGTAATCCAGCAATTTCAGGCTGAGCCAGCGGGAATCGATTTTCTTAACCTTGCTTTTTATAATCGGCTCTAATTGCGCAACAGCATCTTCTATTGGCTTTATGTATTCTATTTTGAAGGGAGTATCTTTATCCAGCTTCATCAAATTCTCTACTGACTGCATCAGTTTATCCAGACTTTTTTTCCTTCTTGCTACAGTTCCGGTCACAGGCACACCAAGTTTCCGGGATATGGCGTCCAGATCTATTTGCATGTGTTTTCTTTTGGCTTCATCCATCAGATTGACACAAACAACGACCTTCCGGGTTATTTCAAGTGTTTGCAGCACTAGGTTCAGATTGCGTTCAAGACAAGTTGCATCGCAGACAACGATAACTGCATCGGGCTCACCGAAGCAGATAAAGTTTCTGGCTACCTCCTCTTCGCTTGAATGTGCCATAAGGGAATATGTACCCGGAATATCGACAAGGACATAACCTGAGTTGCCGTAACGACAGTATCCCTGGGCATTTGTGACTGTTTTGCCGGGCCAGTTGCCGGTGTGCTGGTTCAATCCCGTCAATCCGTTGAAAACCGTACTTTTGCCGACATTGGGATTTCCTGCTATCGCAATGACTTTATCATCAGGTGTCATTTTTTTTATTTGCAACATTGAGTCAACTGCATTTTTTCCAGTTGATTCTTTAGTCAGCCCCATTATCAACACCTCAATCCAAGTACTTTAATATCAGTTGACTAAAACATTTGATGAATCCTCTGACCTAAGCGCAATAACAGCTCCTCTTATCAGGTAAGCAACAGGATCACCAGCCGGACTTTTTTGCAGGCATTCCACCTCGGTCCCTTCGATAAGGCCGAGATCCTGCAGCCTTCTTCGAATGCTGCCTGTTGACAATAATGATTTTACTCTCGCTCTTTGCCCCTGCTTCAAATCTTTCAATGAGATTATGCTATTCATGCCAAGACACCTCTTAATGCGTTTGGAAAAGAAAACCCCGGTTGCCTGCTGCTATTATTATACGGATGTGAAATATAAAGTGTTAATTTATTACTTTCGCAATTCGACAAAATTTGTGTTATACTCTTATGAGCCAAATAAGAAATATATTAAAAATTGATCCCCGGGAGAAAAGGCTTCCGGGGATACCGGCGCTTAAGCAGGGAGTCGACAGAAAATGAAGCAGCTTGTTTTCAGAAGAGATACAGACATGACAAAAGGCAGCATTTGGGAGCATCTGATATGGTTTGCGCTTCCTCTGCTTGTAGGAAATATTTTTCAGATACTTTACAATACTGTGGACAGTATCGTGGTGGGAAACTTTGTCGGGAAGCAAGCGCTTGCGGCTGTTGGTGGCAGCGGACCTATAATCAATACACTGATAGGCATATTTAACGGTTTGTCTTCAGGAGCGACTGTGATAGTATCACAATGCTATGGTGCCCATGACAACAAACGTGTATCGGATGCAGTGCATTCAACGATCGCTCTGACGACCATCATGAGCGTAGTTTTCACCATTGCCGGAATGCTTGGAACACCGGCTATGTTAAGATTGATGGCTGTTCCTGAGGATGTGATGGCCGATGCTTTATCATATCTGCGGATCTATTTCGCGGGTATATCAGGACTTCTGTTTTATAATATGGGATCAGGAATTTTGAGAGCAGTGGGTGATTCCCGCAGGCCAACGCTGTTCCTTGTCTTTTCAGCAATTACCAATATCGTCCTGGACCTGATTTTTATTTTAGTGTTCCCATTGGGGGCGGCAGGTGTTGCGTATGCTACAATAATAGCTCAATTTTTGTCAGCAATATTGGTCATGGTTACTTTAATGAGAACAGATAGCGCCTACAGATTCGTCCCCAGAAAAGTAAGATTTTCATGGTCGGTTACCAGGGAAATGGTCAATATAGGACTGCCTACCTCGATTCAGCAAGGGGTTACAGCTTTTTCAAATGTTTTTGTTCAGTCTTATATAAATGTATTTGGTTCCGCAGCAATGGCAGGCTGGTCATCATATTCGAAGATCGACCAGTTCGTACTGCTTCCCGTACAGGCTGTGGCTTTTGCTTCCACTACATTTATAGGACAAAACTGGGGTGCCGGGTTATATGACCGTACAAAGAAGTGTCTTCGTACTGCCATGAAGCTGGGGCTTCTTATGACTGCGGCCATTATACCATTACTAATGTTATTTTCACGTCAGTTCATATATATGTTCAATCAGGAAGAAGCAGTGCTGGAATACGGTTCACAAATAATCCGCTTCATGTCACCGTTTTATTTACTGATCTGTGTCAACCAGATATACGGAGGTGCCCTCCGCGGCACAGGAAATGCGCGGGTACCGATGATTGTCATGTTGTCATCATTTGTTGCCTTCCGCCAGGTATATTTGATTGTTGTTTCAAAGCTTCTGCCCGGGCAGCTTGTTCCAGTGATTTTAGGCTATCCTGCCGGATGGCTTCTGGCAAGTGTTGCACTTTTCTTTTATTATGAGTTTGGCAACTGGCAGGAGAAATATAAAACTGCTGTTGAGCTAAATGACGGTAAGGCGACGACCTGACCTGATATTGAGAGAGTAGATTATCACTGCTGTTTACCCGAAATAATGATTTAAAGTCAGGAGAGTACTGTCAGATGAAGGACATATTATTAAAGAACCAACTGATTCGTACGCTGATAGATTTGCGCGGCAACCCAAGGGCATGTGTATATACCGAACCCATGTGGGGCCTTTCGATGAATCTTTGTCTTCCATATGCATCAGTGTATATGCTGTCTTTTGGAATGAATGATGTTGAGGTGGGGATAGTCACTTCGATATATATGTTTTCACAGATGATTTTCGCATTTTTATCAGGCGCTGTCATCGATAAATTAGGACGAAGAAAGAGTACGGCTATTTTTGATATGATCGCCTGGAGCCTGCCATGCCTCATATGGGCGTTCAGCCAGGGATTCTGGTTCTTCGTCGCAGCGGCATTGCTCAATGGTACTATGAAAATAACGACAGTATCATGGGATTGCCTGCTGATAGAGGATGCACCCAGAGATAAAATAACTCAGATATATTCTCTGGTAATAACAGCCGGTAATCTTTCAGCGCTCTTTGCGCCGATTTCATCGATTCTGGTAGCCAGGCTTACATTGGTTCCTGCAATAAGGATCCTCTATATCAACGCTTTTATAATAATGACTGCAAAGCTTTTGATTTTATATAAATTCTCCACCGAAACAGCTACCGGAAAAGTTAAGCGTGAGGAAACCAAAAACATGACATGGGGAGAAATGCTTTCAGGCTATAAAAGAGCATTGCATAAGATGATCACTTCACGCGGAACGGTATTTGCAGTAATCATCAGCATACTTGTTGAGATCGTAGGTATGATCGGAATGACATTCTGGCAGATCATTGCATCCCGGCGCATAGGTGTTCCGGACACATTATTGCCCATCTTTCCCATGGCCAAAAGTATACTGTCAATACTTCTGTTCTTCACAGTTATATCGCGTATTGATCAGAGAAAACTGAAATTGCCGCTTTATGGAGGTTTTGCATGTTCGATAGTAAGCTGCCTGTTGTTGATATCGATATTAAAAACCAGTGTGCTGGGATACATGTTATTGGCAGCATCTCTATTTTTTGAAGCACTGGGCCATGCTGTTCTTAATACGCTCAGAGAATCATTGGTGGCTATACATGTTGATCCCGCCGAGCGTTCGAAGATCATGGCCCTGCTTCAGACCATCGTAATGCTTGTCAGCGTACCATTTGGATATATAGGTGGGCTGCTGAGCGATATCTCGAGAGCGCTGCCTTTTGTTCTCAACATTTTGTTGCTGATGTCAGGTTTGCTGGCAACTGCTTTGTTTTATCGACGGGTCGCCGACAAAAACAACGTATCTACTTTTTAAAAATAATGATTCCGGCGATCATCAGTGCCACACCTATCAGTTTGGTCCAGTCAAAGCATACTTTTTCGGTGCCGAAGAAACCGAATGCTTCAATCAGGCAGGAGGTCACCAGCTGCGCCAGCAATATCAGCATTGTGGCAAATGCAGGCCCAAGACCTGATATGCTCTTAATTACTGTGTAGGTTATGAATGCCCCGATTACTCCGCCCAGCAAATATAATTTGTTTTCAACATTGAATACCGAAAACAGATTCTCGCGGCCGGCAAAAAACCAGACAATAATGCTTGTTATGAAAGCCGAAAACTGAACCCAGCTGTTTGTTGCCCACATGCCCGAAGAATCCATTACACGGGTGTTGAAGACACCCTGAACGCTCATCAGTAATCCGGCAAGCAATGCAAACAGAATTCCAACCAATGAAACTCCCCCATTAAAAATGATATCCTGTATATTGTTCCACAAAAAGCTGATTTAATTAAAAAACCAGGTAAAAATGATATTTCGGGTGTAAATATCAGAAAAATTGTGATATTATTATCAAAGGCATCTTAGACAATTTTATAAAGAATGAGGGATCACATGAAAAAGACATCATTGATTGCACTGTTTCTTATTGTTTCTTTATCTTTTGTTGGATGCTCCAAAGTCAAACTTGAACCTGGCGAAGTCTTCATAACGTATAAAAAGGGCTCTAGTATCACGACATTTTCAGTTTCCGAAAAGGATGCAAAAAATGAATTTGGGATCCGTCTCAGTGACAGCAAAAAAGAAATGAAGGAAGAACTGACCGATTACTTTAAATATTTAAGAAGTAGCGTAAATGGATTGTACAGATAAGCAGAATAATTAAGGTAATTGCATCCAATAAAAAAGGGTACTCTTTGTTTCAACATGGAGTACCTTGCTTGTTATTAATATCATAAGATCGGATGGAATTCTTTAAAAAATTGCCGGGATTGTATTAAACTAAAAGTACCCTGCAGGCATTTACCAGGGAAAGGAGCAAAGGAAATGCTGAGTATAAAAAAACGATTAATATTGATATTAGCTGCGATCCTCATTGTTTTGACGCCGTTCGGTGCAGACGCATCTGAAATAGCCCACCTGGGGTTCGTCGAAACAGATGTGATCCTCCAGCCCTCAGGTATTGCCATTATAACATACACGGTGCGGTTCAATCTGGTTCCCGGAAAGACCATGCTTGCTTTTACCCTGGAAGGGTTCGACAGGCTTGAGCCTGTGTTTGATAATGATTTTTCCTGTGTTATCAGAGATGATAATGAGGCATTTGATATAGATATTATAAATCTCGGAGGGGGTAAGTGGGATATTGTAAACTCCGGGAATACACGTCACGGTGGGGAGTATCTTACCTATAAAATCCGATTTGCAGCTGATATGGCCAGAGCAGGGTATCTTGTCCGAACTGCTTCGGATGAGGGTAAGTCTTTGGTAGTTTTCAACTGGGCTCCTGTCCAGTTCGATGAACCCATGGACCATTACACGGTAACAGTTGATTATCCGCTGGAGGTTCCTGAAGAGTCAGCTTCCAGAGAGGAAGTGGAAGAGCTTCTTCTTCAGAACGGCTTTGCCACCGAACCGTGGATGAACGAAGAATATCTGATCGATTACAGGACAGCAGTACTGGATTCGGTTTCCCGGGCTCAGGTGCTGCTGCATAAGAACAATCCGGGGCAAATGTATCATTTCCGAATCCAGCAATACATTTCGGAGGACCTTTTCCCTGATATGTCCGGAACCAGCATCAGCGATCCGGTTATTGAAAAACCGGTTGAAACTTACCCCGGCAAACCATATAAACCTGGCATTGAATATAGTCCCGGATGGAGCATGCCTGATGAAGCCTCGCAAAGAAGGACATTAGCAGTTCTCTTCATAGTTTTGTTGGCTGGGATAGTGTTGTTAGCAGGCCTTAAGCATCGTTCGGCAGTAAATGCTAAGAAAAATTACGATGATGTCAGGTGGGCCAGAGACGACTGGTCGGCCCCAAAGCTGGAGCTGGCATCATTCAGAAAGGACGGTTATGTTGTCACCGACCTTGATGAGGTGGAGGCAGGCATTCTTATAGGCGTACCCTATGATACCATTCTTTCGATGATCCTGTTCAAGCTCATCGAAAAAGGCTATCTGGAGGGCATTTCAACAGATCCCCTCCGGGTCAGGCAGGTAAAGGGAGTGGATCTGACCGGTCTGCCCCAATATGAAAAGCTCATGTATGCTGCTGCAGAGGATGAGGAAATCAGCGAAAAAGAAACAGAAGGCATTATAAAATGGCTAATGGACAGTGTACGGGCCAAGACATGGAACTGTGATATAGAAGCCACCAAAGAGTACTACAGGAAAAAATTCGAGGACGCATATAATCAGGAACAATATCATGAAGAGGATTACAGAGGTTATTACAGGGAAGATTATCATTATTACTGGCATTACTATTTCTTCTACCATCATCACATACACAATCACATGAGGTATCGCAATTATCATAATAAAATAAAGACTAACACAAACACAAACAAGGCATCTTCATTTGCTGCAATGACAGCTGTGGACAAGGGGGTGTTTGCCTGCCATGACGCATGCCATTCTGCGTGCCATTCAGCCTGCCATGATGCCTGCCATTCAGCATGCCACTCTGCCTGTCATTCGGCTTGTCATTCAGCCTGCCATTCTGCATGCGTAAGCGGAGGTGCAAGGTGAAGATACTAAAAAATAAGCGCATTCATAAACTGGCATGGGTAGATGACTTTTTGAGAAAAATAAAGCCCTATGTCCATATGCGCCTTAAGGACAATGTGTTAATACGCATGCCCAATGAGGCTTTCAAGCTTAATCCCACCGGTGCAAGGGTTATTGACCATATACTGTCGGGCGGTTCGGTTATGGACATAATCAAAGCCAGACCTGATCCCGATGAAACTGAAAAACAGCTGGAACGTTTTTTTACGGACTTTTCACTCATGTGGAACGGTGCCGTATGTGAAAACTATAATACTCCTGCCATACACAGGACCGAGTTCAGCCTGGGCTATATAAAGCTGCCCATATTGTCTGAGATCGCATTAACATATACATGCAACATAAAATGTCGCTTCTGCTATGCTGCATGTACGCAGCATGAGGTTGATAACAGACTTGATGTGGCGGGTTTTAAGAAAGTTCTTGATATTATTCGTTACGAGGCCGAGGTTCCCAGTGTCTCCTTTACAGGAGGAGAACCCACGACCTTTAAGGATCTTACGGAGCTTATATACTATGCGTCAAACCATAACAAAATGAGGGTCAACCTTATTACCAACGGTACTTTGATCACTCCTCAAAAAGCCAGGGAGTTTAAGGAAGCAGGCCTTTCTTCAGCACAGGTCAGCATAGAATCGGCGATCCCCGAAGAGCATGATCGGATAACAGGTATCAAAGGCTCTCACCAGGCATCGGTAAATGGACTCAAGTCATTGAAGGATGCCGGGATCATAGTACATCCACACTTTACAATATGCTCAATGAATAAGGATAATCTGGATCAATACCCGGAATTTTGCAGGAGACTGGGAGTTGAAAGGTTTTCTTCGAATCTGGTTATTCCTTCAGGGCGCGGAGAATCAAAGGATCTTTCTGTCGAATACAGTAAGATTGGCGACATAGTCAGCAGGATACAGTCAATATCTCAGCAAGCAGGTATTGAATATATGTGGTATTCTCCTACGCCGTTATGTCTGTTCAACCCTGTTGCAGCGGGTTTTGGGAATAAAGGCTGCAGCGCCTGCGAAGGACTGCTGTCGGTTGACCCGACAGGAAATATTCTTCCATGCTCCAGCTGGCCTGAGCCTGTAGGCAACCTGTTGGAAGAAGGCTTTGAGGCACTGTGGTTCAATAAGCGGAGCGAATATATAAGAGATAAAAGAGCAGCTCCTGAGAAATGCAGGGACTGCAGGGATTTTGCAGTTTGTCAGGGAGCTTGTCCGCTTTATTTTAACGCCCATGGCTGTCAGGAATTAGTATCGGTCTGGGATTCAATGGGCTGAAGGGGAGGAGTATTCTATGAAAAACAGGAGAATACCGGGATTTCCGTCACCGGAGGATCAGGATTCTTTGCAGTTTTATTTTATGAAAAGTCTTTCATATACGGCTAGAATCCTGCTGTATCTGATATGCATCGCTGTCGGACTGTTCATCCAGATAATATCCCTCAGTTTCTGGCCGGGGGCTTTCCTTTTGATTTTTGCCGCTATGATAAATCTTGTGAAGGGGCATAACATCAAACCTATTCCTGCCGGCAATGACGAAGGCCAATGGACAAGGACCGGTATGGATAAGGTCCATCAGATAAACAGGCTCAGAGAGGATATCAATCAATGGGACAAGGATGCAATGGATATAAGCAATGGGGTAGGCTGCCTGTTTTTCGGAGTCGTAGCCATTGTAATAATCTCGGTATTTTTTATACTGATCGGTTCGATTGGCAGCAACGCTGCGCTGATCTTTATTGCAGATTCCATAATACTGGTACTGTCTCTCTGGTTCAATGGGATGAGGATCAAAGGGTACCAGGGCATCCTGTACATGAAAACAGATATGATTATTGAGATGAAAAATCATTTTGACAGGAACAGATATGCAGGGGAGAGCTTCGTCCCCTCATTGCTGCTTGCTGAAGACAAAGAGGGAAAGAATTTCCCGACCGACTGCAGGTTCAACATCATATTTGATAATGGGCCTGACGATTTTTACGGGATATTGGCCCAAATCTGCATAAATACTGTTCAGGGAAGTAACTATCCTTACTTTTACTGCGTAATAACAGCAAAAAAAGGGTTTGGTCTTAATAAATATGTCCGGTGCGTACAAACTCCCAAAAGCATCGTGGCCGAATATTCCGAAGACAGCGAAGCTGAAGTTATTATAATCCGCCAGAAAACAACAAAGAGCACCGGATATCATACTAAAATTAATTCATGCAAAAACATATTCGATATTGCGCTTGCAATGGCAAGGATGATTCTTGATTCAAGGCATGTGTAAACCAGACATACATCGGGCAGATCCTTTATGTATATTTTAAGATTTTGATTTCCATGCAGCTGAAATATTTAAGCTGTTATTTTATTTTTTGAAAAAATTGTGATCCGTGTCAAATTTATTTTTCCGGAATCCTGGTACAATAAGATCGTAGAATAAAACCGGAGAGAAGGGATAATTTGTTGAATCAGTTCAGACAAAAAGCAGATGAGTATTTAAAAATATTGGCTCAATATGTTCCCGTCGTAGACAGAGTCCACGGGGATCATCATCCTGAATTCCACGAAGTACGCAGGCTGTTTGATGAGATCATGAGAAAGACAAAGGAAGCCGGGGCAGGGAAGCCCGAGCTGAACGAGGAGTTCGCATCTTTGCGTAAAATAACCGATTGTTATGCAGTTCCCGATGATGTTTGCGAAAGCTATGAGGCTGTATATAACATGCTGGGTGAGCTGGATAAGGCTTATTTTGCTGCTTCCTCTTCTGAATGATATGTGAGCAGCCTAATACCAGGGAGGTGTGAAACCGTGCAGAGATTCATATTGCGTCGTAAAAACCAAATAACCTTGATAAGCGGGGTGCTGATCGCTGTTGCCTTTTTAAGCAAGTGGACCACAGGCAATATGGATCTGTTTATATGGCTGCTTATCATTTCCTCCCTGCTGGGTGTTTCACCAATTTTGATACAGGCTTATCAGGCTCTCAAAGTAAAGGTCATCAGTATTGATGTCCTGGTGACAATAGCAGTTGTCGGAGCATTTGCAATAAAAAGCTTCGAGGAATCAGCCATAGTTACATTCCTCTTCCTGTTCGGAGCCTGGCTCGAACAACGCACACTGAACAAAACACGCTCGGCCATTAAGGAGCTTACCGAAATGGCTCCAGAAAGTGCTTTAAAGCAAATGGAAAACGGCGAGTTTGAAGAAGTAGGAGTAGAAGAGGTCGATGTTGGTGATGTCCTGCTTGTAAAAACCGGTGCGAAGGTGCCTGTTGACGGTACTGTTCTGCAGGGGGAAGGCCATATAAATGAAGCCAGTATTACAGGGGAATCTTTCCCTGTCAGCAAGGAAAAGGGTTCAAAAGTGTATGCCGGAACCATTATGGAAAACGGCACCATACAAATTGTGGCCGACAGAGTAGGTGAGGATACCACGTTCAGCAGGATCATCGAGCTGGTGGAAGAGGCGCAGGATTCGAAATCTGAAGCGGAGCGCTTTATTGACAGGTTCTCGAGATACTACACTCCTGCAGTTTTGGTCCTCGCAGTGATCGTATGGCTGTTTTCGCAGGATATCGAGCTTGCAATAACCATACTGGTCCTGGGTTGTCCAGGTGCTCTGGTCATAGGTGTGCCTGTCTCAAATGTGGCAGGTATCGGAAACGGTGCAAGGCATGGTGTTTTACTTAAAGGCAGTGAAGTAATAAGCGATTTCAGCAGGGTAGATACCATTGTATTCGACAAGACCGGCACCCTGACAACAGGTAATCCTGAAGTTGCGGATATGAAAATATATGATGATACCACCGAGGTATTGAGTTATCTTGCAAGCGTGGAAAAAGAATCGGATCATCCTTTGGCAAAAGCAATAGTCAGGCATATTGGTGAAATCATGACATATGCTGTTGAAAAAACAGAGGTCGTAAAAGGCGGAGGAATCGTCGCTCAGGTTCATGGACAAAGAGTCGCGGTGGGAAATGCAGCGCTGATGGAAAAAGAAAATGTGCACCTGGATGAAGAAGCCAGAAGTGATATCCTGAAATTCGTGGAAAGAGGAGACTCTGTCGTTCTGACAGCGGTTGACGGAAAGCTGCAAGCATTGACAGGCATTCGGGATAAAGTACGTCCTGAGATCAAGGAAAACCTCAAAAGGCTGAAAAAGCTCGGTGTACGGAATCTGATAGTGCTTTCAGGAGACAATCAGGGGACTGTCGATCTGGTGGCACGGGAGCTTGGACTTACAGAAGCGCACGGGAACATGCTGCCTGAGGATAAGGCCGAATATATCAAGCAGCTCAAAGCTGAAGGCAGGATAGTTGCTTTTGTTGGAGACGGAGTCAATGACAGTCCTTCCCTTGCCCTGGCTCACATTGGGATCGCAATGGGAAACGGGACCGATGTGGCTATCGAGACATCGGATGTAGTGCTTATGAACTCGGATTTCAGCCGCCTGCCCCACGCTTTGGGCCTCGTAAAAGCCACGGCCAATAATATGAGGCAAAATATCGTCATTGCAGTCGGAGTGGTTTTGATTCTGCTGGCCGGTATATTTTTCAGTGAATGGGTAAATATGTCCATTGGCATGCTGGTACATGAAGGAAGCATTCTTGCAGTCATACTTAACGGGATGAGACTGCTGGGCTTTAAAGAAGGAGTGAGTAAAATATGAAAAAAGCTAATATCCAGTTGGAAACACTGACCTGCCCGTCATGCGCCATGAAGATCGAAGGTGCATTAAAGGCTCTTGCCGGTGTGGATAAGGAAAGCATAAACGTGTCGTTCAACTCTAGCAAGGTAAAGCTTAGCTATGATGAGGAGAAAGTATCGCTGGATGAAATAAAGAAAGCTATTACTAAACTGGGCTACGAAATAAAATGAGACTAAAAATACTCTCTTCTGGTTTTGCATCAAGAATACCGGAAAAGAGTATTTCTATATGATTATTCTTCAAAAATCATACAGCCTTGTAGAAAACTATGCATGGGTCAGCTATGGTAAATATGTATCCAAGACGCCAGACTTTTGCATAATTATTTCTGAATAACAACTAAACCGGCCTCCGAATTGCTTTTAATAAATATCGTATTGTTTGATATCTTTTTATATTTAACGTTATCGGTAATTAAAAGTATTTTTTTAGGGAACTGGAAATATACCCCTTCATCAAATGCGCCATCAATGGGGGCAAATACATATGCAACATGCATATTTCGGACACATACGGACACTGTTTTCGAAAACATCCGGACAGTGATTTCGGAATTATCCGGACACTGATTTCGGCACATCCGGACACCTTGTCGAAAGATTAATAAATTGTGTACC
>DULR01000034.1 GCA_012840245.1 Clostridiaceae bacterium | reverse complement strand
TTATTACGAAGTAACAAGGTTCCCGGGTACCCGTTCGAAATCTTCGATTTCGGTAACGGGTGGTGGTTCTTATTACGAAGTAACAAGGTTCCCGGGGTCCCCACTTAGAATCTCTGATTCTTAGTGGGGTGGTGGTTCTTCTTTTTAATTCAGATTTTTTACTGTTATTTTATCCATGGTCACATCAGCATGTCTTACCACAATATCGCTGATTTGTGCAACCTCCTGGGCCGACAGGCTGTCGGCTTTTACCAGGACATCCACATTCCTTGTCTCACTCATATAAGCCAGGGCATCTTCAAATCCTATCTGCTTCACCAGGGTTTCTATCGTGGCTTCTGCTTCCGACCTTCTGATGAGATCAAGCAGCTGCTCCTGTGCCTGCAATGACGTTATGGTTGTGGAAGCGGCTACAGTACCGTCGGCGGAGGCCTTTGCAATGGACGCCAGTTCTTCTTTCTGCTTGCTTCTGGCTTTGTCCCTTTCCATTCTCATTTCGGCAAAGAATCCTCCGGTTTGCTGCACTTTTTCCAGATCCTCATCGGTGACATCCGAACCTTCAACATACACGGCAGCTCCCGGTATGTCTTCCAGATCGTTATCCTGTTCCATGACAAGTGTATCTATATCGGGGTTGGAAGATTCTCCCGATGTATTATAGTTATACTGTAATATCCCGATCGAGATTATCACCAGAACAAGTCCCAGTACGACAATTTGCTTTCTTTTCATACCTTTCCCTCCATGCAATGCCTGATAAATGTTGAATTTTCGCCTGCTGAAGCATTATATTACTTTATATAGAATTATATTTACGATGCTCCCCTATTTATGCTTCAATATCTGAACCCTGTGCTCGGGAATTCCCAACAGTGTACAGACGGCATTATTAAGCTGGGTCTTGATCAGAATATCATCAGCCCCTTCGGCGACCACCACCACGCCTTGTATCTGCGGGATTATAACCTTCAGAATGATCGGCTCTTCATTACCGGACAGGACCAGTTGACGCGTCTCGCTTATCTCCGATGATTTCCCGTCTGCTCTTTCCTGGTTTCTGGTGTCCATCTCATTATTGTATGCGGGAACCTGCTCTCCTCCTGTGTCGGCAAAAACCATAACGCTTACTTTCCCTGCACCTTCAACCTTTGACAGTATTTCAGCCAGTCTTCTTTCGATATCAGCCACGATATCCTGTCCATAAGCAGAGTTATTGGTTTGATTCATTTTACCTTCCTGGCTTTCCATACTGCTTGCATCATTCATGGTGTCTTTATAAGCCGGTTTTGCAAGATGGCTCCCTGCAAGGATTATGATTATTCCGAGAATCACGATAACAAGCAAAGTCTCGAAAGTCGAAAGCTTCCTCTTTTCCTTTTTCTCATTTTTCTTGACAAAGAAGCCTGTAATGCCTTTAATCATACTGACCACCCTCACTAAATCCCCGAAGTTCTATGATTATTTGGTTCTCATCAATGGCGAAAACTTCCGAAAGCTGCTTTTTAATATTGTCGATCGTCGTTCTGCTTATTGCCTTTGAAGTGTTCATGCCTGTCGGTTCCAATGTCAGATAGATTGTCCTCACCATACAATAGAGTTCATCATAAGGGTCTTCATACAAAACTGCATCGGCTGCAGCAACAGAAAACTCTTCACTTCCTTTTAGTCTTCCCCTGATGTCATTGATAAGCGACTGTCTGTATATTTCCATCATTTGTCTCGAGTCCTCTTCCTGCAGTTTTTCGATCCTTCTTTTTAACTCACCCTCCGATAATTTCACATAATCCTTCCATGCCAGACTATCAAGCCTGAAATCACTTCTGGCCAGATTCAGGACAGGCATAGCCATGGCAACAGTCACGGCAAGCCCGCAGATCAGCCTGACATATTTATTGAGATTCCCCTGAGGGGCGAACTTTTCTATTATAGAACACAGTACCGTTATAGTAACCAGCGTGATTACCCATGTCCTCAGTGCTTCCATACCGATCCCCTATCTCAGGACACCGCCTGCATTCATCAGTGCTCCTGCCAGTAAAATGACTGTAAAAAGTGACGCCCCCATTATTCCCAGAATCACCGAAAGACATCCTGCTGCTTCTTCCAGCGCTTCACAGACATTTTCATCGCATACGGGAGCACCAAAGGAAGCTGCCAGCCGGAACGAGATCATGATAATAAAGACTTTGATGAATGGTATCACAGATACTACGATGAGGCCTGTCACCGTCAAAATTCCGGCAATATTGCCTGCAGCCGACGTGCACATAAGTATAGTGTCGGCGGCATCAGCCATATATTTTCCGGCTACGGGAACGAAGGTACCTATGGCAAATTTGGTCGTTTTCAGAGTTACCGCGTCTACCGAGGAGCTTGCGATTCTCTGTATGGAAACTATAAGGGAAAACACAAACGTAATAACCCCTGTTATCCATACGGCACCGCTCTTTAAAAGATTTGCCAGAGTCTTGACCTTGAAGCGTTCAGAAACACTGTCCACCAGAAAAAGCAGGCCAGCCATGACCGCCAGGGGCAAAAGCACCATTTTGAACAGATGGCACGCTACGTTCACTCCAAAAAGCATCAGCGGCTGTATGGCAGTTACAGATACGATCCTGCCTGAGGCTGCCATAAGAGCGAACAAAGCGGGCATAGCCAGTGATGCAATGGACTGCATTGATTCTATTGTAGTTCTGGCTATATCCACAACGCTTCCGAAGCTGACAGCAGAAATGACTATAAGCACACCATTGACTCCCAGCTTCGCTACCTCATTGGTTATACCGTTGTTCAAAGGCTGCAGTGAGCGGATCACAGCGCCCAGAAGCATCACGGCAAACAACTGAAGTATAAGGATCAAATTCGCCTTTATTTCTTTGCCCAGAACCCCGGCAAGTATTTTGGGAAGGCCTTTGAGGCTTTCCATAGGTCTGCCTTTAAGAGCTCCCTCCAAAATATCCTGTGAATTGAAATCATATTCTTTTATGATGGGTGTCTTATTGATCTCTTTGTCCACTGCTTCCCTTATCGATCTGATCTCGCTGCTTTTAAGTTTCTCTTCAATAATTTCAGTATTTATCCCTGGTTCATCTTCTCCATAGGCCTGACACCCGGTCGCAGGAGAGAAAAGCACAGCCAGGATAACAGATATGAATACGATCATTTTCCTGAAGTCATAAGCCATTATGTATATACACCCTCTCTCTTGTGTGCATCAGCAATTGTTTACAGCTCAAATTATTGAAGAGATTATTTTTATCAATGATGTCGCTATAGGCACTGAAACCACAAGCATCATTATTTTCCCTACTGTTTCCACTTTTCCTGCTATGGAGTTTTGTCCTACATCCTTGCAGGCATCAACGGAAAACTGTGTTATATATGCCATGCCGGTGACCTTGAGTACCGGGACCAGCAGTTGTCCGTCGATCCCCGCTTTATTCACCGTATCCTCCAGAACCATGACTATTGCACCAGCCTTGCTGAAAGCGATCATCAGGGCGATGCAGCCGAAAGCAAGTCCGAGCAGCAGCCCCAGTTCAGGCCTTTTTTCTGATATTATCACTGCCAAAATAGCGGCTATGATCCCGATTGCGGCGATCCTGACAAGTTCTGCTTCCATCTTTATTGACCCTTAAAACCCAAATAATGCTTTGACGGTGTCAAACAGGTTAACGATTTCCTTTGCCACCATCAGCAGGACCACTACGACTCCTGCCAGTGTAGTCATCATTGCCATCTCTTCCCTGCCTGATTTAGTAAGCACGATGTTCAGAATGGATACTAAAATACCGATTGCCGCTATTTTAAAAATCAAATCCACATTCATACCCGTATCCTCTCCAAGAACACAGGGGGACGGTTCCTCTGTGTGCTTCTTCTCCTTCCGGCAACATAATTCATTCAGCAAACAGCCTGACATTACAGAATGTTGTTATTACGTCATTTCATATTAACAGAATCACAACTGCCGCTCCGCATAGTGCTCCCAGGTTCCTGTATAGCTTGCCTTTTGTTCTGACAGCCTCCTCGGCTTTCTTTTCAAGAACCGCAATGCTTTCTCTTGCCATGTCCAATACCGCTTCCTGGTTATATCTGTCCGATTTGCCCAATAGCTCTCCAAAATCGTCTATAGAATCCCAATCTGATGATTCAAGCGGCAATAGCCCTCTGTTCTCAGATATAGCCTTCTTCCATGCCGAGCCTGCATCCATGCGCTGTTCCTTCATAACCTGACTGCATCTCAGAAAGATCTCCGACCATAATCCTCCTGTTCCCTCAGTGCCGATTTCCTCAAATGCGGCATATAGGGGTACTCCCAGGCTGCATATTTGATTTTTCAGGTTAAGCAGGATCTCCATGAGTTTTGATAAGGCACGCTGTCTCTCTGCCAGCCTTGCCGACAGCTTCATCCCTAATGCCGTACAACCCGCGAATACCATCAGACAGCCGATCAATTTTAACCAAACCACTAAGCTCATTCCCATAGGCATCCATCACCCTTACCCATCTTTTTCCGTTGTCCATACCGAGAAGAATTATTCTCTCAAATCCGTCTTTTGCCGCTAATTGACCGATTCCCAGCCTTCTTTTGAAATCATCGAGACCATACGCGTGGGCAGTTGCAATTATCCTTACTCCCGCATTCCAGGCCATTTTTATGGCATCCGGATCACGTGTTGCCCCAAGCTCATCGACAACAATGACCTGTGGGGCCATACCCCTGAGCATGATCTCTATTCCTTCGCTTTTCCGGCAGCCATCCAATACATCTGTTCTTGGCCCCAGATCATTCTGCGGAACACCTCTGTAGCTTGCTGCCAGTTCTGATCTTTCATCTATCACAGCAGTTCTGAGCCCTTTGAAGCTTGTGCCCGTACCGCTGCTTACCATCCGGCAAAGGTCGCGAAGAAGCGTTGTTTTCCCGCAGCGGGGCGGTGACAGTATCAACGTATTGTAAATGTCCTGCTTATTTCGCACGATATGGCCGAAAACGTCCCTGGCGCAGTCTTTTATCTGTCTGGAAAATCGTATGTTGACAGAAGAAATATCTTTCATTCCCCTGATGTTATTTCCTTCATAAATCACTGTTCCGCATATGCCGGCCCTGTGTCCTCCCTTTAAAGTTATAAAGCCTCTGCTGATATCGTCCTGATAAGCATATACAGAATGCTCACAAAGCAACATGAACAGATTGTCAACCTCTTTCGGTGAAACGATAAGCCCAAACTGTGGATTGTCTGACAGAAATCCATCCCTGCCGATATACCGGTCGAATCCTGCAAACACTCCCATCAATGGTTGTCCGGCCCTTATCCTCAACTCCTCGAGTTCAATCAAATATTCCCTCTTTATTCCTCTGACGGCTGTCTTTATACTATCGGGAAGATAGAACGATATAAGCTCATCAAACCTCTCACAGCCATCTCTTTCGTGCCACATAAAAGCTCCTCCGTAAAACAATCAAAAGAAAAATAAAAGGACATGCTTAAATGTATGCCCTTTATCATAACCTTATGATTAAATTAATTTTTTATCATGCCCGAATTCCTGTCATTTCCTAAACAATCAGCTGTAAAATTGATATAAGCCTTTTCCCAATCGAGAATCTCTCCAGCCGATGAAAGCACTCATTCTTTATTTTTTGACTCTTATCGGTACTGATCACAAGTATGCTGTTCTCATGCAGGACGGGAATTATATTGGTCAGAAAGCGGTTAAGGGAATCATCTTCTTCAGACCAGGAAACAAGATCACCATACGGAACATCAGTTATCAATATATCAGCAGAAAAATCACGATCTTCAAATTGGCTGCTGTCCAGCACATCGGCTGTGAAACAGGTGATTTCGGGATCGTGTCCTCTCTTCTTAATAATGTCATAAAATACCTCCACACTTTTCAAGGCATCCCTATGAGATTGCTTATTGAACTTCACCAGCATTTCTTCGATCTGCTGCTTTCTTTTCATCAAGCCTTCTTCAGACAGCAAAGACAAGTTCTCTTTTGCAAGAGCTACAGCCTCTGTGCTTACATCAGAAGCAATTATCCTGGATATTTCATCAGGATTCAAAAGTCCAAGGACTGTCAACAGATATCCGCCCCCACAGCAGGGATCATAGACAGTTATATTGTCCTTCTTATCTGTATATTCGAGAGCTCTGTTGAATACCTCATAAGCTATCTTGACCGGATAGTTGGTGAATCCGGCCCTGCCATATATCACTCTTCCGCATGCAAAATCTTCAAAGTTCTGATTTTTATAATATTTATAAACCAATATGATTTCTCCTTTTTCTAATACTCCAGATATAAAGCAAATATAAAGCTTATCATCATTGTAATAAAATTGGCCAGTAAAACATAAGCTCCGATTGATTTTTTTGATTTGGTAAATCTTTTATATATGATATATTCGATAAACCATATAACAGCTTCCATTATTAAAAAGTAAAATATATAGTAATCATGGATATATCTGTATATGTAGAACGCACTGATATAAAACGAGATCTGCGTTATCAAATTAGTAATTATAAGCACTTTTACAGGCCTGATGCCAAAAGGAACTGAAAGAAGTATTTCGATAAGAAGAGTAAGATGAATTGCCAATATGTACACAATTATTATTTTAAAATTTACTTTATAAAACACAAGGCTCAGCATAGTTATATTCCCTGCTGTGCCGGTCTCTGCATCAAATATGATCGTTTCAGCGAATTGCTTATTAGAAACAGGGTTAGATACTATTATCTCACCTGACGCATACTGAAGATATATTCTGAACGTCTTCGGAAGGCCAATTCTCCATTGCCTGTTATAAAATCCGAAATGACAGCGCTTATATGACATGACATCATCATATTCTTCAAGATCCCTGATATTCAAAGGATCTATATACAAATATGTATTCTCGTATTTATACATTTTTTCCGGATCAGGATTCTCAGCATAAGGCGAACAGTCAATTGTTAAATAAAACGGCTCATTTTTATAATTGGCAACAAATATATCAATCGATGGTTTTGGACCGATATCGGCAAATGCGATGACCGGTAAAGAAGCAATTAAAAGAATTATGATCAGAATGGGAGTTAACCTTATTTTCATACTTGCTCTCCAAAAACATTCTATATTAAATCCAGGATACCATAATACGAATTCAGAAACCTTGTTCTCCGAACTCAGGATCATTTGAGATCATTCAGGTAAATCTTTCTCCCAGTAAATCCTCATACCATTTTTCCCAGTGTTCCCTGGGCGGATGCTTATCGTTCTGGGAACCTCACTAATTTTGTCACCTCGGATCAAAATATATTGGCACCATTCATTTTTAATTATCACTTTTATTTTTACTTTATACCTCAAGCAGACATAAGGCAATTCCAATCAGGCTTATAATGCAGTATAAAAAACAGCATTGATACGTGTCACTAGTATACCATAATTTTCTATGATGATAAATTATTATAAAAAGAGTCCGCCATTAATGAAAGAAAAACCGCTGAAGGTTGTAACCTTCAGCGGTGAAAGCGATCATTTAGCGTTTAATTTAAATTTAACTGGAATCCCTGCTGTACCAGGAACGGGTCTGCAGCCTCGATATTTCTCATCACGAGATTGTTAAAGGTTGCCGAACCATTGTTTGTATAAACCATGATGGCTTTTCCTTCATGCGGTATGGTGAATCTTGAGGTCGTGATATTATCAAGTCCAGTGCCATCAATAAGGATATTTTTAAAGACAATACCGCTGAATCCTCCAGGATAACCAATTTGTATAGCGTCTCTCTGGGTATTGTAAATATCGATATTTTCAAATGTGATATTCCTTATTGACACAGTTGATGCCTCAAGATCGATGGCTCCGCGTTCCCCTCCATAGCAGTCCTTGCTGGTACCGCAGTTTACAATAGTGTTGTCATAGATGTGTATTCCGGTATTGTTCTCAAAATGATATCCGGGGAATACGGTGTTCAATCTGATACCCGAACCCCTGTAACCATCTTTGATGTAGTTGTGATGCACGGTATGGCCGCTGCCGCCAAAAATAGCGATGCTGCCGGCTCTCCAGTTGTTTTCTATGGTATTGTACTGGAACGAGTTGTTTACACCCATTGGAGCCCCCAAAGTATTGTCGGTCCAGATGGCGAGTCCGTCATCACCATTGTTTCTTACGCTGCAGTTGATGACAGTGGAGTTTTTGGTCCCCTGACAGAAGTTCACACCATCAGCCAGATTGTTCCTGATGCGGCTGTTTGCGATCACAAGGCCATCTGTTACAACTATGGGAGAATCATAGTCGCCGATCCAGAAACCGCATTCGAAATGCTCCTGCCAGATGTCGTGTATATAAGAATTGGTTCCGAATGTATCCATAAAACACTTGTAGACCGCCTGCTGGTTATGCCTTGACCTCAGCATGGAGCTGAGATACATATGGCAAAATTCCAGGCCTGAACAGGAATCATCCCCCGATATGCCTCCGCCGCTTGGCTGGGATGACGAGAAATGGACTTCGGTGTACCAAATGCCGGCACCCATGATCTTGATGTTGGAAGCGCCTATTCTCCAAATCCCGCCAAGCACGAATCTTCCTGCAGGAATGTAAACATCTTTGCCCTGCGCGTCAGCAGCACTTACACAGGCCATGAATGCCTGAAGGTCATCGGTGCTGTCATTCGGTGTAGCACCAAAATCTACAACTGACAACGCATTTGCCGGCTTTGGTATCGGATCGGGAACAGGCTCGATCTCAATAAAGTCTACACCATATTCTATCGAGTCTCCGTTGGTTTTCTGTATCCTGATCGTATCTCCGGACTTCAACGACTGATCGAGCAGGAAGTGTACTTCATCGAATCTGAAGCGTGGCTCTCCTCCCGGAACATCAGTCGGATGATCGCCGTAGAAATATTGCCACGACCAGTATGATGACAGTTGAACTGTTTTTACTTTTGTTCCGTTAACGAATACATCAAGAGATCCGTTACGTCCCATACCGTCGCTTGAATCTGGCATGGTGAATCTCATTGTAACACCTCTGGCATTCTGACCGACTGTCCACTGAACATAAGAACCGTTGGACGGAAGGGCAACATATCTCTGGTTCGACGCTTCAGATGCAGTTTTGGTGATATCGAAGTCAAGAGCTGTTCTTAATACAGCACCTCCTCCATATGTGCCATCCTCTGATTCATATCTTGTATAAGGCATGGTTGCGCCACGATTACCTGCCGGAGGAGGAGTTACCGGTGGCGGCGTAGGTGTGATCGTGGGTGTAGGTGTCGGTGTCGGCGTCTGAGACGAACCAACTGTGATATTTTCGCTGTACTGATTATTACTCTCGTTGGATTATTCAGACTTTTTGATTATTTATATGATATCGAGTCATATACGCGGTTATTCTTGATTATATTGTAACGGGATTCCAGGCCCCAGCTTTCCAGCGCACTGTCATAGAAATTCTCGCGGTCCCTGTTTTGCATGGTTTTCTTTACTGTATCCTTTACATCATCGAAAGTTGTCCTGTCATCTATCTTAGCAACATAAATAAAATTATCTGTTTCAATGAGATCAATATCTCCGGTTTTGTTTTCGAAAGCCCATTCAATAAGATCCCAGTCTATATAGTATTCATAAATCGAATTCTGGCTGTATGATATTTTTGCTTTTCCGACAGGTTTATCCTCATCATCTGATTTATCCTCAGTGTATTTTGCAAGGATCTTGTCAAATTCCTCACCCTGCTTGATTTTATCCAATGCTTCCTCTGCGGTCTTTTTCTTTTTGGCTTTCTCTTCATCTGTCAGAGAAACGCCGTTCTCATTGAATTTATATAGTGTTATATAGCTTATATCTACCTTGTCATATACTTTGCTGTCTTTGTCATACTCAGCTTTTACTTCCTCCTCAGTAAATTCCTTGGGAGTATATTCCTTCTCAAGATACTTCTGCTTGAATTTCTCTATGATACTTAACTTCTCATAAAAACGCTGAAGTTCCCGGGAACCGATGCCATACGATTCGCGGAACACCCTTTCCGACAATTGACCTTTAATGGCAGTTACAAGCGTTGCAGCCTGATTTCTTGCCTCGGCATCAATTTTAAAGCCTGCTTCTCTTGCTTTAATGTATTGAATAGTGAATTCCTTGGAGAAATCCAGAGCTTTGCTTTTTGCCGTTTTAAACGGATCCTGCCCGTCTACGGGAGTCGTCCAGAAATCCTTTTTCTCCTTGTCTGTCGTAAGTCCTTCGTTTGCTTCGGTAGAAGCCAACTGCTGCTTCAGGAAAAACATATACTCCGATTTTGAAATCCTGTATCCGTCAACAGTTGCCACATAGCTGCCGGAATCCACGATATAGTAGATGGCAGCGATCACCAATAAAACAACAATAACGGATATGATTCTGATTCTCGCGATATCACGCCGGGTCCTGATAAGCTTTTTCTTGTTTGAACCCGATTTATCCTTTAATGTTTTCTTTTCCATGTGTTTCATCCTTTTCCCCAAAATAAAATACAAATAAATTTATCCTCAATATACAGCCATTTCTTTATAATGGCTCAATTATATAATACCGCTTCAATGCTCCAACTTCAATTTCTGTAGGTCTTGTAATAGAATTTTAATATTTTCTGTCACCTCACGAGTACTCAGACCCTTGGTGCGTATGGAAAGATAGGGTTGCTTTCCTGCACTGAACATAAGTTTCCCCTTCCACCTGTTCATTATTTCTCCAATTTTTTCTAACGGCAGTCCGCCTTGCTCAGCAAATATAAAAAGTACGGCATCCTCTTTTTCTTTTATGTTGGCAAAACCGAGCGCCGACGCAAGATTCCTGATGTAAGCCACTTCTATCAAAAGCTCTGTCTCGGGTGGAATATCGCCATATCTGTCGATCAGCTCATCCTTGATGTCAAGTATGTCCTCTTCGGTTTCAACGGCCGCAATGGTCCGGTACATGTCTATTCTTTGCTCTTCATCACTGATATATGCCGCGTCTATATATGCGCTCGACAAAAGCTCAACTGTCGTATCGACAGCCCTGTTGGTGGCAGCTTTTCCTTTAAGTTCAGTTATTGCCTCATCCAGAAGTTTTAAGTACATGTCATATCCGACTGACTCCATATGACCATGCTGCTCGGCTCCAAGGAGATTTCCAGCTCCCCTTATCTGCAGATCCCGCATAGCTATCTTGAATCCCGAACCGAACTCAGTGAATTCCTTTATCGCCTTAAGGCGTTTCTCGGCAATTTCGCTCAGCGCTTTGTCCTTCTTATATGTTAAATACGCATATGCCAGACGATTCGACCTGCCGACCCTTCCTCTCAACTGGTAAAGCTGGGCCAGTCCCAGCCTGTCTGCGTCCTCTACGATAATGGTATTTACATTCGGCATATCGATTCCTGATTCTATGATAGTAGTACATACAAGGACATCGAAATCCTTGTCAAGGAAAGACTGAATGATCCGTTCCAGTTCCCGCTCGCTCATCTGCCCGTGGGCATAATCGATTCTTGCTTCAGGCACCAGGCTCTTGATCTGTGTCACTTTGGACTGGATGCCCCTGACCCTGTTGTACAGGTAGAAAACCTGACCTCCCCGTGCCAGTTCCCTGTTGATGGCGCTTTGGATGATATCGTCACGGTGCTCCACAACATAGGTCTGAACAGGATATCTGTGCTCCGGAGGATCTTCCAGTGTGCTGATATCCCTGATGCCTGACAGGGACATATTCAGGGTCCTGGGTATGGGAGTTGCTGACAGAGTCAGGATATCGACTTTGGGATAACGCGCTTTTATTGTTTCCTTATGTTCCACTCCGAAGCGCTGCTCCTCGTCGATGATTAGAAGTCCTATGTCTTTGAATTTTACGTTCTCCCCCAATATCATGTGGGTCCCGATTATTATATCTATCTTTCCGCTTTTCAGATCTCTTATTATTGCTTTTTGCTCTGCATCGGTCCTGAACCTGCTCAGCATCTCGACAGTGACAGGGAATCCTGCCAGCCTCTTTTTCAGGGTCTCATAATGCTGAGCGGCAAGAACGGTCGTCGGAACAAGAAAAGCAACCTGCTTGCTGTCCATGACGGCCTTAAATGCTGCGCGAATGGCCACTTCGGTCTTCCCGTACCCTACATCACCGCAAAGCAGCCTGTCCATGATGATTTCAGACTCCATGTCTTTCTTTATTTCCTCGACACATCTCAGCTGATCGGGAGTTTCCTCGAAGGGGAAGGCATCTTCAAACTGCTTCTGCCAGACCGTATCAGGTGAGAAAGCATAGCCTTTCGAATTTTGCCGTTCAGCCTGCAGCCGGATAAGTCCAATGGCCAGGGTCTTCAGGGATTCCTTTACCTTTGCCTTGGCTTTTGCCCACTCGGTGCCACCAAGTTTGTTGAGCCTTGGAGCACGTCCTTCGGAACCTATATATTTCTGGATCAGGTTCATGCTGGTGGTGGGAATATACAAAAGGCCTCCGTCTTTGTAGGATATCTTCAGGTAATCCCTTCTTATCCCCTCGACAACAAGCTGTTCGATACCGTTATATATGCCTATGCCATGAGTCTGATGGACTACATAGTCTCCGATTTTCAGATCTGTGAAGGATGAGATCCGTTTTCCCTTCTCGACGGATCTTCTTCCCCTGCGAGCCCTTGTTACCGTTATATCGCTTTCAGACAGGAACACAAGTCTTTCATCGTCATAAACAAAACCTGTCTGAAGGTGCCCGTCAATCGTTATCACTGAAGCTCCCCGAGGCCATTCTCCGTCTTCCCTGGCAATGACAGATGTTATACCGTATTCTCTTATATCTTCGGTAAACTTTCGGATCCTCTCTTTTGAAGCGCACAGGATCACTACCCGGTACCCTTCGGCAGACCATTTTCTTATATCCTCGCTGATAAGATCCAGCCTGCCATTGTAAGTGCTTATACTGGAACCGTTTATTTCAATGCTTTCAGCTTGATTTCCGGTTATCGAACTGTCACCGTAAAAAGATTCGAAAGTAATGAAGCAGTTGTTTTTTGCACCTTCAAGGAGGGTATCCAGATCATAAAGCATTGAAAAAGTGTCCTTCAGGATGATCCCCTTTTCAATGAGAGTCTCGCATAAGTTGCTCAGTGACTCCATCTCATTATTCATCCGTTCCCTGGTCCTGGTGGATTCCTCAAAGAATATCAGATGCTTGTCTTTGATATAATCAAAAAGACTTGCCTTTCTTTCAAGCAGATATGGGATGAATTTATCCACTCCGGTAAAATAATGATTGTCCTGTAGTTTTTCGATATACCTGCCGATATTTTTGGCAAGGATCGTTCCTAGTTCTTTTGGGATGAGCGGAAGGGTCTCTTCCAGAGCTTTATTGATCCTTACTTTTATATCATCAATCTGATCGCGTGAATACACTATTTCCCTGGCAGGATATATATTCAGTTCATAGCACTGCTCCACCGAGCGCTGGGTATCCTCTGAAAACCAGCGCATTGTGTCGATCTCTATATCAAAAAACTCGATACGGCAGGGCATTTCGCAGTTGACAGGGAATATGTCCAGGATCCCTCCGCGTTTGGAATACTGTCCCCGTCCTTCAACTTTTTCTTCCCTTTCATAACCCATTTCCAGAAGCTTCATCTCAAGCTGACCGACGTCGACCGTATCACCGGGTCTCAGTGTCAAAAGTTGCTTTCCGAAGTCTTCGGGATCCATAAGATAGTGCATCAGCGCTTCGCCTGACGTTACTATAAATTTATAGTCTCCGTTCAAAATCCTGGCCAGGGAAGCTATCCTTTCATGAGTCTGCTCAAAGCTTCTGGCTTCCACATCATACAGCATTATTTCACGGTTTGACAAATATACGGCCTTGTCTCCCGTAAGATAAGACAGGTCGATATAGGCCTGACGGGCCTGCATTTCATTCCATGCGACATATAATCCCTTATAGCCTGTGAATTCAGAGACAGTATTTGCGATATGACGTTTCTGCGAATCGGAAACGCCATAAACCACCGTATCGGTTCCGTTTCTGGCCAGTTTCGCTATTTGATTTATCTTTACTGAATCCTTCATTACTGAAGTTATAAGTCTCATATGAACCCTCTTAATCTTACGATCATTATAAAAACGCGATATCCTGCTTCGGGCTGTTCGGAACAGATTTCATCCTGAAGTTTAAAAGGATCCTGAAGAGAATTCTTCGGCCATTTCAAGAATGAAATTTATTGTAAACTCCCATGTGTTGGCTAAAGATGCCCGAACAACTGCATCGCAAAGTACTGTATCAGCAACCAAAAATCATTATCGGCATTTATACCCAGAATTGCCTGGACCGTAAGGATCATGCTGCGGAAAACAGGTTCGGCTACAGACCGGATGAACCCGCTTATAAAGTCGTTGGGAACAAGTATCACAATAGCCAGAAATATTAGGCCGATATATTGCTCATATCTGGCAAATCGATAGTATGCCTCTTCAGGTACAAACGCCGATATCAGCCGTGAACCGTCAAGGGGAGGCACGGGAAGCATATTGAAAATAGCCAGATTTATATTCACTATAACGAGAAAAAAGAAAAACAGGGAAACATAATACAGATACCTGAGCAATCTTTCGGAGCCGATCACTATAATTCCAAGATCTATAAGCTTTGCTATGACACCGCTGATGAGCATGCTTGTGAACGCAAGCAAAATATTGGACAGAGGACCCGCAAGTGCCACAAGGATTATACCCGAACGTCGGTTTTTCAGGTTGGAGAAATTCACAGGAACCGGCTTTGCCCAGCCAAATCCGACAGTGTACATCATTAACACGCCGACAAGGTCCAGGTGCCTGAAGGGATTGAAAGAAAGCCTGCCCGCGATTTTAGCGGTAGGATCTCCAAGCTTACTGGCCACCCATCCATGGGCAAATTCATGCACGGGCAATGCAAGAAAAAGTATCGGCGTCATAAACAATATATTCTGCAGTGATAAGAATTCCATAACATTATCCTTCTTCTGGCGCTACTTTTTTATCAATCCTATGATCGGGCCCAGAAAAACCATAGCTCCGATTATGACTGAGACAGCGGCGCCCAACATAACGGCCCCTGCGCTGATATCCTTTACCTTCTTAGCTTTTTCCGAGTATTGATCAGTTATCATGTCAGTTAGTATTTCAATGGCTGTATTGAACAATTCGCATACAAAAACCAGGCCTATGGCAAAAAACAATGCCAGCCAACCAGAGTTATCTATCCTCAGGACAATGCCCATAAGGATCACCAAAACAGCTGCCATTCCGTGTATTTTCATGTTCCGCTCGCTTGCAAAGGCCGCCAATAACCCTCTGAAAGCATTTTTGAAGCTGGTGCCGATACTTTTATTCTTCATGTTCTGGGAAGCCCCATTTCCTCCAATATGTCTTCCTGGATAGAAAACATAATTTTCTCATCTTCTTTTGATTCATGATCATAACCCAGGAGATGCAATGCTCCATGCACTGCAAGAAAGGCAAATTCCCGGTCCCGGGAGTGTCCGTATTTCTGTGCCTGTTCCTTTGCCTTATCAACAGATATTATTATATCTCCTATAAAGACCCTTCCCGTGTCCGGATCGATATCTCCGGGCTCAATACAGGGTTCACCATTAGAATATTCCACCAGTGGAAAAGAAAGAACATCAGTTGGCTTGTCGATCCCCCTGTGCTCTTTGTTTATTTTCTGTATACCGTCATTATCGGTCAACGTAACGTTCGCTTCACAGGGCACCGGAAACCCTTTTCTTTTCACACACAGCTTAATGGCCTTTTCTATAAGCTTAATCGTTTCTCTGGGAATCGGCGAACTCTTTTGGCGATTGTACACTGTCAGCTTCATTGTAAATCTCCCTGATCGTTTTATTGTTTTTGGGCAACGTATTATAAATACTGTTGTCAAGCTCCTGCAGGCTGTTTTTCTTTTCCAGTTCCGGATACTCGATCCGTTCGTGATAAACTCCGCTTAATACCTGCACAAAACTGTCAGCGATTATGCTGAGATCCTTTAGTGTGAGATCGCAGCGGTCCAGTTGGCCGTCATCAAGCTTGTCCTTTATTATTTTGCGTACCAGCCCTTCTGTCTTTCCGGGGGTTTTCTCAGGCATCGAGCGTACTGCTGCCTCTACCGAATCGGCCAGCATCACAACCGCCGCCTCTCTGGAATCCGGTATCGGGCCACCGTAACGGAAATCGTCCTCTTTAAGTTCTTCAGGTTTTTCGGTCTGGCTTGCTTTGTGATAAAAATATGCAACCAAAGTATTCCCATGATGCTGGGCTATGATATCACGAATGATTTTTGGCAGACGATATTTTATCGCCAGCTCTTCCCCGTCTTTCGTATGGGAGGTAATGACCAGAGTGCTTAAGTTGGGAGTAAGCTTGTCATGAGGATTGTCAGAAAGCTGGTTTTCTTTGAAGAAATGAGGACGTTTGAGTTTTCCTACATCATGGAAATACGCCCCGACCCTTGCAAGCAGGGCATTGCCTCCGATCTCTCTGGTAGCCGCTTCTGCCAGATTCCCCACCATGAGGCTGTGATGATATGTCCCCGGAGCTTCCATCAGAAGCTTTTTCAGCAGAGGATGGTTAGGATCGGCCAGTTCCAGAAGCTTGAGAGGTGTTACCACATTGAAGGTGCTTTCAAGGAAAGGCAAAAGTCCGATTGCAAGAATGATCGACAGCATGCCGTTTATAAATGCCAGTCCTCCGTCGTTGAGCAGGTTCTCAAGGCTCTTTTTCTCAATGATCCCTACCAATGCTATAATCACTGCATTCAGGCAGCCCAGGACAAGCCCGGCCAGGGATATCTTCCTTCGCTGTGTGGCATTTACGGTGAGAAATGCCGCAAATGTGCCCCCAATAATGGATATCAGCATAAATTCAAGATTTCCGCCGACCATCAGCGAAAAGCTGAATGTAAGGAGTATGTTCACTGCTATGGCAGGCTCTATTCCAAGGAAAATAGCGATAAGGACCGGCGCTATGAAAATCGGGATTATAAAATACGACAGATCGGGTATAAACTCACGTATGGCCCAGGCAAACAACGTGGTTATCAGTATCGATACACAAATAAGGAATATGGAGTTCCGGTCATAATATATCCTGGAATGGAACTTCTGGAGATAAATAACCGATGCCGCGATCAAAAGCAGCACTATGATGAACACGGCAATGTAAAGCAGATAATCAGGTCTGCCTTCGCTGTCTATGTAATTCAGTTCCTTCAATACCGCGAATTTGTCCTCTGTGACTATGTCATCCTTGCTGATTATTCTTTCATCTTTATAGATTATAACGGGATTTTCCTTGATATAGCTTTCAATGAACGAATCCCGCTGAGCATTCGTAGCTTCCTCATCGACCCGGCTGTTTGGTTTGATCACTTTTTGCAGCACATCGACGGCTATCGGTTTCAAAGACTCAAGCTCATGTCCTTCACCGATAATATTGATCCCGCCGGCGATTTCAATTGCAATATTGTCTTCCATCAGCTTTTTCCTGGTAATTCCAGGTATGATCTCTTTTATGACAGTATTCTTGAGAGAAGTGATCCTCTCTTTGGCCTGTTCGCCGAAAAGTATCTCCAATACAGGCTTGTCCAGCTCAAAAAGAACATTGAAAAACCCTTCCGCATCAGAATTCCGGATTTTTTCTTCCAGTGTTATATTGTCGGTATTGTCTCTTACATCAGATATAAGCTGCTCGAGACTGTCAAAATACTCATAAGCCCCGTTCAGCATGTCACTGTTGGCATTCTCGATGTCGATCACCACAGGAGCCAGCTTTGATGCTCTATCTTCGGCATTCTGCCGCGTTTTGAGCTTGTTTTCAATATCCCTGGGAGCCTGGATATCGTATTGGGAAACATCCCCGATGCTTAGCTTATACTTTTTGGGAGCTGCCTCATAAGCAACCAGTGCCGACAGTACAAGCCATGTGAGAAAAAGGGCAATTATCCGCTGAAACGATATGCTCCGTATAACCCTGAACAATTTGACTTCTGCGTTTTTCCCTTTTTTTACACCCATCTACACGCCCCTGCCTTTCGCGTCATTTTCATACGCCTTGATTATTCGCTGGACCAGTTCGTGTCGTACTACATCGCGTTCCGTCAGGTATATAAACGAGATTCCTTCTATATTGCCTAGGATCCTCCTGGCTTCGTTCAAACCTGATTTGCCGCCCGGAAGGTCAATCTGTGTTATATCACCGGTAATAACCATTCTTGAGCCTGTGCCCATTCTGGTCAGAAACATCTTCATCTGTTCAGGAGTGGTGTTCTGGGCTTCATCCAGAATAATGAATGAATCGTCGAGGGTCCTTCCCCTCATGTACGCAAGAGGCGCGACTTCTATCACTCCTTTTTCCATGTTGCTATGATAGGCTTCGGGGCCCATGATCTGATAAAGGGCATCATATAAGGGACGCAGATATGGATCTACCTTGTTCTGAAGGTCGCCTGGCAAAAATCCCAGACGCTCACCCGCCTCAACTGCCGGTCTGGTCAATATTATCCGGTTGATCATTTTTTCCCGGAAAGCCTTGACGGCAAGAGCCACTGCAAGAAACGTCTTCCCGGTCCCCGCAGGACCTATGGCAAATACGATGGGATTTTTCTGCATTGCCTCGACGTATCTTTTTTGTCCGAAAGTTTTCGACTTTATGGGCTTGCCCCTGTAGGTCACGCATATCTGATCAAGAGGAAGCGAATCGTTGCCTGCTCTCTCCTCTTCTGTAAGCTCAAGAAGATAGCGAACGTTTTGCTCGGTGATCACATCTCCGCTTTCCGAAATCTGCATGAGCTTTTTTATGACGTCTGCCGCCAAATCGGCCCGACTCTCAAATCCTGTTATATTAAGCCCGCCGTTCCTGATCGTTATTTTGACATCCAGTCTGTCTTCGATCATTCTGATATTTTTATCATTTGTGCCAAACAGGTTTATTGCCAAACCAGGGTCAGCCAATTCCAATTGTCTTTCAACAACAGTATCCAAGTTTTTTTCTTACCTTTCCTATCTTTTTTTATCGATTCAGCATTATCGCGAAATCCATTTTTTATTCAGCCACAGGTACCAGTCCTGCTATATCCTCCTCGCATTCCACTACTACCTGTATGTAAACAGTGCCGTTATCTCCTGTTACCTGTTTGATTTTCTCGTCAACCACGACACAGTCATCGGGCAGCCTCGCCTCAAGATCCTTTTTAGCCGTATCGATGGCCACCGAAATAGCTTCATCCATTGTCAGATCAATTTGTCTTTCCATTATTTCAAAGCTTGTTTCAACAGTCAAGCCTATCGGAAGCCTTATCCCAAAGGGCGACAGAAACTTGTCGACAGTCTGGGTTTCATACATCTCAAAAGGAGGCTCGCCCCCTAATTTAATTTTTTGGTCAAAAATCCTCAGATATACAGTGTCGTGAGATTTTTCAGTCTTTAACCTCTGAGTATATACCATTGATACAGGCAATGAGCTCTCATACCATGTTCTTGCTATGATCTTGCCCAGTGCATGTACATCGCGGGTCCCAAAATCGGGGTTCTTGCTCTCGAGCCTTCCTGAAACCAGCACCTGGCCTTTTTTGACCGTATCCCCTTTCTTAACGAGCGTATTCCCGGCATAAACCTCCATATGGGTAATAATGCCGTCCCTTTCAGCAACAATGTTGAACTTTTCATTGTTCTTTATCAATACAGGCGGCTCTATACTGTCCTTGACAGTAACATAGAGCTTTACACCTTTTATCTCAACCCCTACCCAGGCAAGCCCATCCACATCCAGAGCAATGCGTGAAGCGAGCTTTTTTGGATCAAGTCCTCTTTTGAAGCTTCCTCTCCCTATATTCTCTGTTTCCAGAACATTCTGAACCTGAGGTACCAGCTCAGGCTTGGGACTTATTATTTCAATATCCCAGATGACAGATGTAGCAAGAACCAGAAGGGAAGCAAAAAGCAAAAGCCCGATCTTGAATCCTTTTCTTTTTTTAAATCTGTTCAGACAGAACGGTAAACCGCATTTTTTCTGAATACGCACTCTGCAGCCCGATTTTTTCGCCGCAGGCCGCATAAGTCTGAACCCTCTCAAGCTTGCCTTCATCAATGCAGATTCGCTGTCTTTCCTGATTATGTCCCAAAGCAGTATCTGCCGTTTTGAGCATATATTTATAAAGCGCTCCAGACCCCTGCCTGTAACTATAATAATAACATATCCCCTGATATAATTCCATAAATGCACCAGAAACATAGACCGACCAACTCACTTTTAAGCATCATAGTCGATATTTGAGATCTTTCCTCCGATTATGATTTCCTCACTCGTGATTTCTCTGATGACAAGCCTTTCTCCGGTAACCCTGATGACACCGTTATTGGTGTTTATCCGTATCATACCGTCCTGAAAATCCATTATCCCCTTAAAATTCTCGATCATGACCTCTCCGCGGCCTATTGCCGTAACCTTCGGGCGGTTGCCGTAAACATCGGCCGGTATCTCAAAGAGGCGGGCAAGCTTTTCCCCAAGACTTTCCCCAGGTTCTTTCGGGGTTTTCCCGGATCCTTTAATTCTATGTATTCCTCTTTTCATCAACCCTCACCTCTTGCATATTTTTCAAGCTCAAAAACATCCCCGAATTCATATCCCGATTCCCTGGCGTGATGTATGATCGCATCAAGTGCTTCGGCATTGTCCCTGGAAACAGCATGAAGAAGAATCACAGCACCATTATGCAGATTGTCGGTGACCTTTTTAAATGCGTATTCCCATCCTCTCTGGCGATCGACCGCCCAGTCATCATAGGCGAAGCTCCAGAACACATTCACGTATCCAAGCTTTGATGTTATGCTGAGGCTCCTCTCACTGTACTCGCCCTTCGGCGGCCTTAAAAACACCATGTTCCTGCCGTATTTGCTGTGGAACTTCCTGTCCAGCCCCACCACTTCTTCTTCTATTTCTTTGTCATCCAGAAGAGGAAGGCTTTTATGGTTTATAGTATGATTGCCTATGGCATGCCCTTCATCCAGCATTCTCCGGATAAGAGCATCTTCCTTCTCAAGGTAGGGTCCCGTTATGAAAAATATGGCATTGACCTTGTTTTCATAGAGCACATCCAGGATCTTTGAGGTGTAGCCGTTCTCATATCCTTCATCAAAGGTAAGATATATGGTTTTTTTATTCGTATCGGCCAGATATAATGAATTGTACTTTGACAAAAGTTCAGGAGCGCCGGGGTCGGCTTTCGGAAGCTCCCCGTTGACCCCCCTTTTGATCCCCCAGCTTCTGAGTTTCGAATAACTGTCATTGACGCCTGAAGCATAATACCGTACTTCTGAAATGGCGGTATCTTCACCTTCAGACAAAGCTCCGGTAAGCTCCTCGGCGAACATCATCTGAGACATCCCGGGAAGTTCGTAAGCTGCAAGCATGAACAGTGTAAATGCGGCAAGAATCATCACTACAAAGAAGCTGAAATATTTATATATCCTCTCCATCATATCCTCCATGAGCGCTTTTATTGGGCACAAGCTGTCCAAAAAGCGCATGACTCAATAAAAAAGAGCCATTGCTATTCAATGACTCCTATCTCCTACAAACATTATATTATTCAGGGACATGCCAAAATTACTAAAGTGACTTATATGGATCCTTACTGGACCGGGGTAAGCTTGTCGATCCTGAGGACCGTTCCGTCATCTCTGACGGCGGGTATAACAATGACATCCTCTTTTTTGATGTTCACTTTGAACTCATAATACTCGAATTTCTCCAGAACGCCGCCCAGAAGCCTCAACGATCTTTCCATGTTATCGGCATGGCCGATGGCTTTTATGGTATACGGAGGGACCAGCTGAGTGCCGTTGATCATTATATAATCGCTGGCATTCCTGATCTCGCTCATTGCCACTATACGCTCGTCGTTCACCGAGATTGCCTGCACATCGGAAGCTTTGAGCTCATTTATGATCTCTTCGATATGTCTGTCCTCGACATTTTTCATGCCCCCGGCCTCAATGGTTATTATGAGTCCGGGACCCTTCACGGTCTCAAGCCCAGCCTTGATACGGGCAGTCAATATTTCCCTTTGAAGAGCATCGATCTTGTCTTTGACGCTGGTTTCTCCATCCTTGAATGCATCTACTTCTTTTTGCAGTTCCTGGAGACGCACCTTCAGGTTCTCATTGTTCTTTTTCTCTATAAGTAATTCATCTATTATCTCACTTACATTTTTCTTTTCATACTGGGCCAGAACCTGGTTCTGCTTGACGCTTCTGAACTGCCATGCCATGATTATGCCCAGAATAAGGCAAACAGCCGTGAGGGATATGGTCTTGAATATCTTCATTTTGAAACCACCTCCAAGCCTTTTAACGATTCTTCAAGAGAAGTATAAATATTATACTTGTTTATTATTATGTCGTCCTGTTTGACAACGTTTATACGAATATCCATAAGACGCATGAAAGCGACCTGGGCCATGGTCTCGATGGCCTCATAAAGTATGTCCGGGTCTCCTATGGCTTTAATTACGTAAGGGGGCGGATAACGATTGTTGTTCACTATGATAGTAGGTCCGGCGCATACCGGTTTCGTTGAAAGCATGACTCTTTCGCCATTGACTGATATGGCCTGGGCGCCGTTTGCCTTAAGTTCATTGAGAATAATGTTGATATCGTTATCATGGATAATATAATCTTCTATATCAAGTTCTCCTTTGGCAGGAGCATCTTCCATGGTTATCACGATACCGCTGCCTTTGACGGCAGTCAACCCTGCGCGAAAATTCTCGTAATCACGCATCCTTAACAGGTTATTGATCTCCTGATTATTGAGATTGTTGCCAAGATTCTTCCACAGTTGCTCGCGCTCGGCCTGAATACTTTCCAGTTGCTCGATAAGCTTCCTGTTTTCTTTCCTTTCGGCCTCAAGCTCGGCAGCAAGCTTCTTGATCGATGCCTGCTCATTCGGCTCAGACAGAATGATGCCTCTGAATTGAAGATTTATAAGAATCCCTAGTAACAGGAATATTATAAACATCATGCCGTTATGGCCTTTGTTCATTTAAGCCTCCAATCTAAATGCCGTCTTTGACGGACATAGTCAGAGAAACTCCTTGATCCTCACAAATTTTGATACCGAGGTGTCGATGTACCGGTCTCCGACCTGAACCACAGGACGGGATAAATTCTGTTTGTTCATAAATACTACTACTCCTGTTTCGCCTGTGTTCAGCAAAACATTGGCTCCTATGTAATAGCTGGTAACATTGTTCAAAAATGCGTTCAGTACTATAGGATCTAGTATACCAAAACTTCCGTGCTGCATCAATTCAAAAACTTTAAAGGGGGTATCCTTGCTTTTATATGTCCTGTTTGCGGTCATAGCGTCAAATATGTCTGCTACGGTAATAACCTTGGAATAAAGATTAAGCTTGTCTCCGGTAAGCCCCATGGGATAACCGCTGCCGTCTTCTTTTTCATGATGGGTAAGGATCGCTTTTGCGACTTCCGGAGATATATCATCCAAATTCTTGACAATATTATATCCGTATTCGGAATGCCGTTTCATTTCCTCAAATTCTTCATCTGTAAGTTTACCGGGTTTGTTAAGTATCTCGAACGGTATCCTGGTCTTCCCGATGTCATGGAGAAGCCCGGCCAGAGCAAGGTTCCTCACATGATACTCATCCAGTCTCAGCCATTTGCCGATCAGCATGCAAAGCATGGAGACATTAAGGCTGTGATAAAATGTATATTCGTCAATGCTTCTGACCTGTGTGATAGAATCTATTATATTCCTGTTGCTCTCGGATTTTCTGAGAACTGAATCCACTATTTCCTCTGTGGTCTCAGCATCCAGTCTTTTCCCCGATGAAATATCCTGGAACATCTGTTTGGTCAGATTTGCATCCTGTTCATATTCAGCCGCAAAAACCACCGGTGAGCTGTAATCATACCTGATTCCCTTTTCCCGGGGCTCATCAACATGTACTGTTATTTCCTGTACTCCAACATTCTTGAGCCGTTCTATGGTAATGCTGTCCAGAGCCACGCCGTCCCAGAGCATGACATTTCCCATTTTATTAAAGACGACTTCAGCCGTAATCATACCCGGATTTACCTTTTCAATAGGTAAAAGCATTTTTTTACTTTTCATGCCGAATAAGCCTCCGGTCTTAATAGTTTGATAATATTACATCTACTATAATAATATCGAAAATTCCGGCTTCAAGCTTAAGTATTTATAATCCGCACATCTTTTTGAAGGTATCTTCGTCAATAACAGTTATCCCGAGCTGAACAGCCTTTTCGAGCTTGCTCCCTGCCTCTTCTCCGGCAAGGACATACGACGTCTTTTTTGATACGCTTCCCGAGACTTTCCCGCCTCTTTCTTCTATCATCTGTGTGGCTTCACTTCTGGTATATGTGGGCAATGTCCCTGTCAGCACAAAGGTAAGGCCTTCGAATACTCCGCCTCTGCTTCTCTGCTGAGTCGATTCCATATTTACTCCCAGTTCCTTTAACCGGGATATGGTATGCCGTGTCTGATCCTGGCTTAAGAAATTCACAAGGCTCAAAGCCATTTTTTCACCGAATTCCTCAACCTTCTGCAGATCTTCTGCACTGGCCGCCATAATGGCATCCATCGTTCTGAAATGTTCCGATACAAGCTGGGCTGCCCGCTTTCCTATATACCTGGCGCCCAAGCCGAAAATCAACCTGCTCAAATCATTTCCCTTCGATTTATCAATCGATTCGAGCAGATTGTCTGCCGATTTTTCACCCATCCGCTCCAATTGGATAAGCTGTTCCCTCTTTTGATACAATGTATAAAGATCCGGAATGGTCTTGATAAATCCCTTCTCCAATAACATCTCAATAAGCGCGGGTCCAAGTCCTTCGATGTTCATGGCGTCTCTGGAGGCAAAATGCAGGATGCTTCTGAACAATCTGGCAGGACATTCAATCCCCGTGCACCGTCTTACCGCTTCCTGTTCCTCCCTTACTGCAGGAGCTCCGCATACCGGACAGGCAGAAGGCATTTTAAATTCTTCAGTATTTTCAGGGCGAGCTGAAAAGTCCACTCCCAGAACCTCGGGTATGATTTCCCCGGCTTTTCTCACCCAAACCGTATCCCCGATCCTGATATCCCTTTCCTTTATAAAATCTTCATTATGGAGCGTCGCTCTCGAAACAGTCGTTCCGGCAAGCCTTACAGGCTCCAGCACCGCATTGGGCGTCAACGCTCCGGTACGGCCTACCTGAATGATGATATCCTTCAGAACGGTCTTTTTCTCTTCGGGCGGGTACTTGTAGGCAATAGCCCATCTCGGGGCTTTGCTGGTGGAACCCAGTATTTCCCTCTGGGCGAGACTGTTTATTTTCACCACCGCTCCGTCGGTTTCATAGGGCAGAGACCCTCTGATCTCACCCAAAGCGTTGATCTCAGCCACTACCTCTTCTATGCTGCCGCACAGCCTGTAATCGGGACTTGTTTTAAAGCCCAGGTCTCTTAAAAACTCCAGGGACGCTGTATGGGTCGGCATATCCACCCCTTCGATCCTCTGGATATTGAATATAAAGATATCCAGTTTTCTGGAGGCGGTCACTGACGGTTCAAGCTGTCTTAATGAGCCGGCCGCCGCGTTTCTCGGGTTAGCGAAGGGTTTCTGTTCCATGGCTTCCTGTCTTTCATTAAGCTCAAGGAAATCTTTCTTTGACATAAAGACCTCTCCCCTGACCTCCAGATATGGAAGTACTACGCCATTTGGAACTGAAAGCCTTAAGGGGATCGACTTTATGGTTTTGAGATTTGCGGTGACATCTTCACCAACGACTCCGTCACCGCGGGTAGAACCTCTTATGAACAGACTGTTTTCATACTCGAGAGATACTGAAAGGCCATCGATTTTCTTTTCTACGACATACTCCACATCTGCCTGACCCAGAGCGTCTCTTACGCGCTTGTCAAAAGCATAAAGCTCTTCCACCGAAAAGACATCCTGAAGGCTCTCCATCCTGACCTCATGTATCACTTTTTCAAAGGCATTTGAAGCCTGCCCTCCTACTCTTTGTGTAGGAGAATCCGGAGTGATAAGGTGCGGATTTTTTTCCTCCAGGTCCAGAAGCTCGTGATAAAGCTTATCATATTCATAATCTTCTATTTCAGGATTGTCCTCTACATAATACTTGCGGTTGTGATAATTGATAAGCTCCCGTAATTCTTCGATTCTCCTGGCGGCATCCATAAATATTTCACTCTCCAACTTCCTTGAATACGTACATTACGCCCTCATGCTCAAAGACGCCGATTTCGGACATGGCGTTCTCGATCCCGTTGACTATCCCACGGGCGGTATTTTCTCTGAATTCATCGGAAACCAAAAGCTCATAGTCTTCCTTGCCGGTTATATAAGCTGTTTCAACCAAAACTGCCGGCATTGTCGTGTTCCTGACCACAGCCAGCCGCATGTCCCCCACTAAGAAACGGAAGTTAATACCGTTGGCCTCCACAATGGCATCTTTCATTATTTCGGCAAAGCGCTGCTGGGTAAAGCCTTCGTAAGCCTCGGGCTTGTCTTCATAGTAATAGATTTCCATACCGTTTACCGAACTCGATTTTTCATAAGCATTCACATGGATACTGACAAAAAGGGAGGCGTTCATCTCATTGGCCAGGCTCCAGCGCGCGACCAGATCTTTTTCACTGTTGTTATACACCAGCTGCTCATCTGTCTCCCTGGTCATCATGGCGTTTATCCCTTTCTCGTCAAGCATTCTTTTCACTCTCATGCCGATATCAAGGACTATGTCTTTTTCCATCACGCCTGTTTTCTCATTCCAGGTTCCTCCGTCAAGTCCTCCGTGGCCGGGATCTATCATTACAAGAAAAGGTTCCATGATTTTGCCCTCAGGAACAGGGTACGGAGTCGGTGTCGGCTCCGGAGTGGGTTCGGGTGTCGGAATAGATACTGTTGGAGTTGGCGACGGATTTGCCACTGTATCACTGTTTTTTCCGTTGTTGCTTTCATTCCCGACACTTGATCTGATTACGATAAAAGCGGTCGTCAAAAGCAAAATTACCAGTATAACGGCTGCGAATCGTGCTGCATTTTTTATTCTGTATCTTTGCCTTGGTCTTTGGTATTTCATATGGGATAATTTCATTAAGCCACCTCTCCGTAATTGCTGCTCCCCGGTGTGAAATATAATTCAGAAAGCATTTAAAGTATGGTTTTTCTTTTGATCATAAAATATAATACACTAATTTTTATACAAATAACAGTGGCTGTCTCAAAATAGACAGCCACCGTGACAAAAGCCAGTCATCTTTCTGCGTTCCTGTTTATTGAATGAATCTGTCAACATCCTCAGGTCCTATGTTTTCATGCAGGGCCATGTTTATGCCATTTGCCACAAGCTTGGAAAGATACTCCACGATGTCGTCGGTATCCTTGGGCGTCACCACCAGATTTCCCGAATAAGGTTCCAGAATCTCTATGATCATACGATATTTATCGTCCCTGTCTATCCCGGCAAGCATCCTGTAAAATTCGCTCCCCTGTCCGGCCTGCTCCATCATGCTGTCCATTACAAGATCCAGAACATCGCTTGCCATGGTCGCCGCATCAACCACTGTCGGCACACCGATGGCAATGACCGGCACTCCAAGGCTCTCACGGGTCAACGCTGCTCTTTTATTTCCCACACCCGAACCGGGCGCGATCCCCGTATTGGCAAGCTGGATCGAAGCATTGACCCTGTTCATGCTGCGGGAAGCCAGAGCATCGACTGCAATGACCAGAGAAGGTTTCACATTGTCCACAATACCTTTTATAATGTGACCCGTCTCTATTCCCGTAATACCCAGGACTCCGGGGGATATGGCGCATACCGGCCTTTCGGTCTCGTCCACTTCTTTGGGAAGATATTCATAGATATGCCTTGTCACAAGGACATACTGGGCTACTTTGGGACCAAGAGAGTCTGCGGTCACATTCCAGTTTCCCAGCCCCACCACCAGGACGGTTTCATTTTTTTCCAGGTGAATGAGCCTTTTAAGTTCCCTTGCAAGCATCCTGCAGGACTTTTCGTACAGATCCCGGCTTTTTTCCCGTATCATCGGGATGTCCATGGTTATATAACTGCCGACCGGTTTTCCTAGCTTCTGCTCGGCTTCAGGAGTATTGATGTGCACCCTGGTTATCGAGACATCCTGATCACCGTCATTTTCCACGCTGTAACCTTCATCGAGACCGCCACCTGCTGTTCTGGCATGTGCTCCGGCTCCCACCACCCGGGATTCGTCGGCCATGTCCGTTCTGATCATACGAGTATATTTATCCATAAAAGCCCTCCGATTTTGTTGATGGTTGTGTTAAGTAGTATTTGTGTAAAATGCGTCAAATGATTTATTTTCAAGCATTAGAGAGTTATTAAACCTCAGAATTCGTGTACCCCCTAATTTTCATCAAATCCATGCTTGCATCCTCTTAAAAATGCTTTAAAATCTGCTCATAAATTTTTGTCAAGGTCGGGCTGAAAGCCCGTTAATTTCAGCCTTGACAAAAATTCAATTGAGCAGATTAAAATTTTGTCAGAGGATGAAAGTATTTAAATCTTGCGAAGCATTTTTTCATATTTTACTTTACACTATCTTGTTGATGATGATAACTATTATTGGCAAAACCGGAGGTTTAATTCACATAAATGACAAAGTGAGGCCAGTAGGATCGGGATTCTTGCGCCCGCCGAAGAAAGAATGAGAAAAATTCGAATGAATCAATTGATTCATTTGTCCCCTAAACTCATTCGCTTCACTTCAACTGGGACTTAATACTTTCTGCAAGCTTAAGGCTTATTCCGTCCACCTTGGCTATTTCCTCGACAGATGCCTCCTTAAGCTTTTTAACCGAGCCGAATGCCTTAAGCAGGCTTTTTTTGCGGGTCGGACCGATCCCCTTTATATTGTCGAGCTCTGATTTTATCATCCTCTTTTTTCTCAAGTTCTTGTTATATTGAAGGGCATATCGGTGCGCTTCGTTCTGGACTGCCGATATGAACCTCAATATATCACTGTCTCCCGAAAGCTGGATCCCTGTCGATCCGTTCACAAGACGATGAGAACGATGCCTGTCATCCTTGGCCATCCCCCATATGGGAACATCCAGCTCCAGATCTTGCAAAACTTCTTTTGCGGCATTTACATGCTGCGCGCCGCCGTCGACAAGGATCAGATCGGGCAACCTTCCGAATGCCTCATCCTTGGATCCTGAAAGATAACGGTTAAACCGGCGCAAAAGTGTTTCCTGCATGCTGCCGTAATCATTCTGTTCGGTTATCGCCTTCATCCTGAAACGGCGATAGCTGCCGGGATCGGGCTGTCCCTCACGGAAAACCACCATCGATGAAACTATCTCGGTGCTTCCGGTATTCGAAATATCGTAGGCTTCGATGATCATCGGCGTTTTTTTCAGCATCAGAGCCTCCTGAAGCTTTTTCAAAGTCTCAATTGACCTCATCTGGGTCGCAAGCACATTCCTTTTATACAATTCCAGTTCTTCTTTCGCATTCTGTTCGGCCATATCAATAAGCTCGGCCTTTTTCCCTCTTTGAGGCACTATCAGGGTGACTTTGCTTCCCCGTTTCCTTGTAAGCAGCTGAGTCAATGCTTCCATTGATTCTGGCTCTACCTGCAGTGCTATTTCCTTCGGGATCTCCGGATTGGCTTCATAGTACTGGATTATAAAAGACTCGATGACCTCGCCCGGTTCTGCAGCACCCATTCCTTCCAGCACATATGAGCGTTTCCCGATAAGACGACCTCCCCTCACGGCAAGTATGCTTGCGGCATAATGCCAGTTATCCGAACAGAGAGCTATGACATCGCGTTCATCCATTTTGGTCGAATAAACAGCCTGCTTTTTGTACAACGCATTTATACTCCTGATCCTGTCCCGCACCACAGCTGCCTTCTCAAATTTCATCTGTTCTGAAAGCATGTTCATCTCGTTCTCAAGCTTCTCAATGACATCCTCATGGCGTCCGTCAAGAAAGGCTGCCGCGTTTTTCACGAGATCCGCATATTCCTCCCTGCTAATATATCCGGCACATGGAGCTGAACATAGTCCGATATGGTAATATAAGCAGGGCTTTTGCTTTTTATCGGGTGATATGGTCCTTTTGCATGTACGTATCGGAAAGAGCCGCCTCAGCACTTCGATGGAATCCTTTACCGCACTCATTTTTACGAAGGTGCCGAAGTACTTTGCTCCGTCTTTTTCCACTCTCCTGGTTATTTCGACCCTTGGGAAATCCTCCTGTATCGTCAGACGTACATGCGGATATGTCTTGTCATCCTTCAATAGAATATTGTATTTCGGCTTGTGGCGCTTTATCAGCGTATTTTCAAGAATCAGAGCCTCTTCCTCGGTATGGGTGACAATATACTCCAGCGATTCGACAGCAGATACCAGCATAGCAGTTTTGGAATCCCTGTCCTCTCTATGCTGGAAATATGATTTAACACGGTTTTTCAGGATCTTGGCCTTTCCGACATAAATAACCTTTCCTTCTGAGTCCCGCATTATATAAACACCCGGCAGTTCGGGAAGATTCTTCAGTGTTTCCTTGATCGATGCCATATTATTCAACTCCGGCCAGACTATAAATTTTCATACGTTATATCATTCCATGAATCAAAAAGCCGGCGCTTGGCCGGCTCTCATTTTAAGACAAATATTATTCCGTCATTCCGTTATTGGCGAATGCTTCAAGTTCGTTCAAAGCAGTTGCTTCATCTCTGCCCTCGGTAATAATCGTGATCTTATCCCCCGGGCTTATCCCCAAAGATAAAAGTCCCAACAGACTTTTTGCATTTGCTTTCCGTTCATCCTTCTGAATCCAGATATTTGCCTCATAGCTTGAAGCCTTTTGAATCAGCCGTGCGGCCATTTTTGACTCCAGACCTGTTTTACTAAAGATTGTTACTTCCTTAGCCATCATATTGTAATTTCCTCCTGGCAGTTACCAAGTGTAACTATGTTATAAATGCAACAATAATAAACCATCAAATTATTAATTTACGCTTTCATAAGTATCTGATTGCTAAACCTATTATACAATACGCAACCTAAAAATAAAAGCTGTTTTTCTTGTTTTGTCAGTTTGCCTAAGTTTTACTTCAAAGAATCAATAAATTAATATAAAAAATATCGTCTTTTTGTTAATTGGTGCCTTCGTCCTATATTCTATGGGACAATTTTACTATTTCTAAGAAGAATGTAAAAAGATATGCTATTTTCGGGTGATTTTTTTTGCAAAATACTAAAATAATGCATTTTATAACATCGATCGGGAAAGATATCCCCGTATATATAGCAGACACTTTCAAAAAACGTTTCCTTGGTTTGATGGGCAAAAAAGAGGGAGTTTACGGATTGCTGCTTTTGAAATGCAACTTTATCCATACCTTGTTCATGCGTTATCAGCTCGATGCTCTGTATCTTGATGAGAACGACAATATAGTGGCAATAAAAAGGTGCATAAAGCCTTTTTCGATAGTCCCTCCGGTTCGCGGCGCCGTAAAGGTCCTGGAGTTCCCTTCGTCTCTTCAGGCTCTGGCATTTCTTTCAACAGGGACACAGATTAAGTTCTATTGACCGGGTGCATTTGCTGTTCCTGATGAAGCGAAGTGAGACAGACCGAAGATAAGAAAAATCCTTCACTTGGCTCAGAATGACAATTAGACAATTATGATTATGCAGTAAGCATAAGAAAGAAAAGCATAAAAAGGGAAGGCTTTTTTTCAGCCTTCCCTCTTCAGGTATTGTAAACGTTCGCTATTGAACAGCAGTATTTACATTTAGCTGTGAACGCTTGACTATGGTGTTCGTTATACATTTCTGCGGGCATACAGCAGCGCATTCTCCACAGTTCACACACTTGGTCGGATCTATGACGGCCACATTGTTATTCATTGTGATAGCGCTCTCAGGGCAAACCTTTACACACTTCTGGCAGGCAATGCAGCCAACCTTGCAGTTTTTTCTGGATATCGCACCCTTGTCATGGTTCGAACACTTGACTGTAAAGCCCGAAAGCACAGGCACAAGTGCGATTATTGCCTTTGGACATTCTTTGACACAATTTCCGCAGCCGGTGCATTTCTCAGGTATGATCCTGGCCAGTCCGTTTTCAACCACTATAGCATCAAACTGGCATACTTTCTTGCAGCTTCCCAGGCCAAGGCAGCCGTAATGGCACGCGTCCATGCCCGATGCAAGAGCATTGGCCGCATGGCAATCCTGTATCCCGACATAGTCGTATTTGATAACGGCATTGTCACAATCACCCTGGCACAAAACTCTCGCTACCTTCACATCTATGGAGCCTTCATCGACCCCCATGAAATCAGCTATGGCATTAACTACCGGAATACCTCCCACAGGGCAGCGGCTGGGATGGACCCCCTCGTTCACGATTGCCTCTGCCATACCGTCGCAGCCTGAAAATCCGCATGCGCCACAATTGGCTCCGGGGAGCATTTCTCTCACTTTCGCGATCCTTTCGTCGACCTTTACCTCAAAAACCTTTGATGCATATGAAAGGCCCAGACCGAAAACCAGTCCCAAACCCGATATAACAGCAACAGGTATCAATATGCTCATTAATGTCACTCCCCTCTTATGAAATAATCAAACCTGCGAAACCTACAAATGTTATGGATACCAGTGACGCAGCTATAAGCGTTATGGGCATTCCCTTGAAGGCCTCCGGGATATCAGCTGTTTCCAGGCGTTCCCTGATCCCTGAGAACAATATCAATGCCAGTGTGAAACCCAGTCCGGCAGCGAATCCGAAAACGACCGATTCTACAAATGTATAGTCACGCTCAACGAATATGAGCGCTGATCCTAAAACCGCACAATTGGTTGTGATCAGAGGAAGATAAACACCCAGTGCTTTGTACAGAGAAGGTATCATCTTTTTCAGAACAGTCTCGACAAACTGGACCAGTGCGGCGATCACAAGGATAAACGCAATTGTCTGAAGATACTCCAGCTTGTTTGGTTTAAGCAGATATTCATTGGTAAGCCATGTCACTGCCTGGGAGAGTACGAGGACAAACACAACCGCTCCGCTCATGCCGAGGGCCGTAGAGGTCTTCTTCGATACTCCAAGGAAAGGACAGATGCCTAAAAACTTGGACAGAACAAAGTTTTCAACAAGCATAGCACCAATAAGTATGGCAAATAATTCTTTCATTATGCCTCACCTCCGTTAGCAGCCTGGCTGCAGCCCGGGCAGCCCATCCCGCACCCGGTCTTACATTCATTCTTGTCTTTCTTTTTCCTGCTGGTCAGCTTATTGAACAGGGCGACCAGAAACCCCATAGCCAAAAATCCTCCGGGCGGAAGGATGAACATAATTGCAGGCTCAAACAGGTCAACGGTGACCGGAATACCCATCCATGTACCTGCTCCGAGGATCTCCCTGACAGATCCTATGATTGTTATAGCCAGAGTAAATCCTGCGCCCATTCCAATACCATCCAGCACCGAAAGCAGCGGCCCGTTTTTCTGAGCGAACATCTCGGCACGGGCAAAAATGATACAGTTAACAACGATCAAAGGAATATATATACCCAACTGCTTGTTCAGTTCAGGGAAAAACGCTGCAAGCAGCAACTGAACCATGGTTGTGAATCCCGCTATAACTGTTATATATGCCGGTATTCTGACTTTATCGGGCACTATTTTCCTTATTAAAGAAATAACCAGATTCGATCCGACCAGAACAAATGTTGCGGCTGCTCCCATTCCCAGACCGTTTTTGGCCATTGTTGTGACGGCCAGTGACGGGCACATACCGAGAAGGAGTCTGAAAGTGGGATTTTCATTTATCAAACCATTCAATAAAACTGATACTGCCTTTTTCTTTTCAGCCATCTTACACACCTCCCGCCATTGAACGAACAAGAGCTACCGCATCATCAACACCGCGTGTCACTGCCTTGGATGTGATAGTCGCGGCAGTTATAGCCTGGATCTCACTTTCATCTTTCGGCGCTCTTTTCACAACATTGTATGATTTTTCAGGAGCCTTGCCCAGAAACTGATCTGTGAATCCAGGGCTGTCGGCCGCTTTCGCTCCCAGACCGGGAGTCTCATTATGGCTGGTGATGGTAATGCCTTTTATGTTTAAGCCGTTATCTATACCCACGAGCATTTTTATCTTTCCTCCATAACCTCCGGAAGAAACAGCGACCACATATCCGACGGTTTGGCCGTCTTTCTGAGCTTCATACACCTTTTCTATCCTTTCGCTGACTTCAAGCCCTTCTGACTTAAGCGCACCGGCAACCTTCGGTTCAAGAAAACTGTCTGCTTCACTGTAAACGCTTTTCAGGCTTTCCTGTTCGGCGACCCTTTCATTTTCGGCAATAATAGTCTCGGTAACGCTGTTGACATAGGCAAGAGCACCAGTAATAAAGGCGCATACCAATACTAAAACTAAAGCCGGTTTGACGATATCCTTAAACATGCGCTTTACCTCCAAATCTTGCCGGTTTTGTAAATCTGTCTATGAGCGGGACCGCCACATTCATCAGGAGAATGGCATAGGATACACCCTCAGGCATATTTGTATAAAGCCTGAACAGGATGGTCAAAATGCCGCACCCCGCAGCATAGATCACCATTCCCCTGGTGGTCATAGGGCTGGTGGTGTAATCGGTGGCCATAAATATCGCACCTATCATGAGACCGCCGGCCAGGATATGAAACAGCGGTTCGCCCGTGAACAGGCCGTTGGGCCCAAGTATCCATGCAAGCAAACCTGCAGTTCCTATATATACGACCGGAATATGCCATGATATGACACCACGGATTAAAAGATACATGCCGCCTATGATAAGCGCAAGAGCTGACGTTTCGCCCATTGACCCCCCTATGTTTCCGAGGAACATGTCCAGAAGGTTCGGAAGCTGTCCTCCCTCTTTGAGGGCACCCAGCGGAGTGGCGAATGTAGCTGCGTCAATTTCGGCTGCTTTTGCCAGAGGAGGCGTCCATGATGTCATCCTTGTTCCGTAGGATATAATCAGGAACGCACGGGCAGCCAGCGCCGGGTTGACAAAATTCTGGCCGATCCCGCCAAAAAGCTGTTTGACAACAACTATGGCGAAAAATGAGCCCACAACGGCCATCCATAAAGGCAATGTGGGCGGCACGTTCAAAGCCAGAAGCAATCCGGTTACTGCCGCGCTCAGATCACCAACAGTGTTATTTCTCTTCATAACCTTACGCATAAGGTACTCAAAACCTACGCACGATATGACCGTAACCGCTATCAGAACAGCCGCTCTCAGGCCAAAGAAATATACGCCCGCAAAGGATGCCGGTATCAGCGCTATTATTACATCCAGCATCAGTCTTTGAGTCGTGACCCCGCTTCTTATATGCGGGGATGAACTCATATACAATCTGCTATCCAAAGTTATTTCCCCCTTGCCCTTCCTTATTTCTTGGACGCTCTTCTCAAAATGTCCTTGCCTAAACGAATGGACTGAACGATCAGCCGTTTTGAAGGACATGCAAATACACACGAACCGCATTCCATGCAATCCATGATATTTAAACTTTCAAGATCATCATGCAGATGCGCCTTGACCAGTCTGTCTATTTCATAAGGCAAAAGATTCATAGGACATGCCTTCACACATCTTCCGCACCTGATGCACGAATATTCGTCGGGTATTGCCCCATCCTTTTCATCAAGAGCCAGAATGGCATTGGTATATTTCATAACGGGCAGATCGGCGGAGTATAATGCCACACCCATCATAGGCCCGCCCATTATAAGCTTTTTCGGTTCTGCCGAAAAACCACCGCAGAAATCAATGATGTTCCTGACCGGAGTACCGATAAGGGCATATACATTCCCCGGGTTTTTGACAGCCGATCCGTCAACGGTGATGCGCTTTTTGACAAGCGGCATTCCGGTTTTCAGATATTCTGCTATAAAAGAGACACTGGTAACATTCATCACCAGACAGCTTACATCATGGGGCAGTTTTCCCGGAGGAACCTCCCGGCCTGTTAATGACTTTATAAGCATTTTTTCAGCGCCCTGCGGGTAACGTGTTTTCAGACCGTGAACAGTTATATTGCCGTACGACGCTGCCGCTTCACTAAGCTTTTTTATTGCCTGTGGCTTATTGTCCTCTATCCCGATCAGTGCTCTGGGTATACCAGTCCATTTCAGGACATGATTTATGCCTTCGATTATGCTGCCGGTGTTCTCCATACACTCGCGATAGTCGGATGTAATATAGGGTTCACACTCGGCGGCATTTATGATAAGGGTATCTATTTTCACATCTTTTGGAGGATTAAGCTTCACATGGGTCGGGAATCCCGCTCCTCCAAGACCAGTAAGCCCTGAATCCCTTACAGCCTTTATAAATGACTCCCTGCTGTCCACCACCGGCGGCATGATATCTTCGGAAACCTCCTGCAGCCCGTCAGGCTTTATCTCCACACATACCACAGGCCTGCTTCCCGTAATGATCCTCTCATCCACAGAAGTGACCGTTCCGGACACGCTCGAATGGATCGGTGCGGAAACAAAAGCTTCGGTATTCCCGATCACCTGACCTACTTTAACATAGTCGCCTTTTTTGACCAGTGTCTGACACGGTGCGCCTATGTGCTGAGCCATGGGAATAACAACTGTTTCGGGAATGCCGACGCTGACTGTGGCGCATTCCATGGTATTTTTCGTGTGAGGAGGATGAACTCCGCCTTTAAAATTAAGTATACTCATTTCACCAACTCCAATAAATGTATAGTCAACCGGGAAGATAAATTTATCTTTCCATTTCAACCTATACTATAATAACACAGCATATGATTTTTTTAAAGAATAAACATTGTTAAAAAACCTACAATTAAAGGGTTTCCGGACGATTCGTCATGTATTAAGTATACATTATCAGTACATTCGGGTTATTATGACATTATTAATATAGTAATATTTACTTGTATAAAGGTGTATTTTTGTTTAGAATATTAATCAAAGCGTTTTTCACCATACCGCAACAGATTAATTATTATGAGATTAGTTTTATGTGTGAAAGAATAGATAATAGATTGAATTGTTAATTTTTTAACTATATTGTATTACCGAAAGGAGAGACAACAGTGAAAGTAAACATTACAGAAACCGTATTAAGAGATGCGAACCAATCTCTTATTGCTACCAGGATGCCTTTTGAAGATTTTGAAACGATCCTCGAAAAAATCGACGAAGCAGGCTATGCCTCCATAGAGTGTTGGGGAGGAGCAACCTTCGATTCATGTTTGAGGTACTTGTCTGAAGATCCCTGGGAAAGACTGAGAAAGATCAAATCCAAAGTCAAAAAGACAAAACTCCAGATGCTTTTGAGAGGTCAGAATCTGTTGGGCTACAAACATTATCCCGACGATGTGGTGAAGAAATTCGTTGAGCTGTCCATAAAAAACGGTATGGACATTATAAGGATTTTTGATGCCCTGAATGATTTCAGGAATATCGAAGTGGCCGTAAAAGAAACTCTTAAATGGGGCGGGCATGCTCAGGGAGCGATCTGCTACACCTTAAGCCCGATCCATAATCTCGAAAGCTACGCAAAGATGGGTAAAACCCTTGAAGAAATGGGTGTCAATTCCATCTGCATCAAAGATATGGCAGGAATAATGGGCCCTCAGGAAGCCTATGATTTATTCAAGGCTCTTAAGGAGACCGTAAAGGTTCCTCTTGTTCTCCATACCCATTCAACCACCGGACTTGGGCCAATGACATACATAAAAGCTGTCGAGGCCGGCTGCAGTGGTATCGACACTGCCATATCTGTATTCTCCGGCGGTACTTCCCAGCCTGCAACCGAAACAATGAATTATGCCCTGAAGCAAATGGGATATGAAACCGGTCTTAAGGAAAATGTCCTTAAAGAGATCAATGACTTTTTCAGGCCGGTCAAGGACAAGTTCTTAAAGTCCGGTGTTCTGGATCCCTATGTAATGGGTACTGAGACAGATGCCCTTGTATACCAGATCCCTGGCGGAATGCTCTCAAATCTTATTTCTCAGCTCAAACAGCAAAATGCTTTGAACAAACTGGACGAGGTCCTTCAGGAAACGCCGAGAGTCAGGGAAGATCTGGGCTATCCTCCCCTGGTGACACCAATGAGCCAGATGGTGGGCGTACAGGCTGCTACCAATGTGCTTCTGGGCGAAAGATACAAAAACGTATCAAAAGAAGTCAAGGCGTATATCAAAGGTGAATATGGCAAAGCTCCCGGTGAGATCAACAAGGATCTCGTCAAAAAAGTCCTTGGTGATGAAGAGCCTTTGACAATAAGGTTTGCCGATACACTGGAACCTATCTTCGAAAAGACGAAAAAAGAGCTTGGCAGTCTGGCTGAGTCCGATGAGGATGTGCTTTCCTATATAGCATTCCCGCAAATCGCGGAGAAGTTCTTCAAAGAACGTGAAGAAAGAAAAGCGTCAACTGTCAGGTATACTATCCAAAAAATATAAAAGGCGGTAATGGATATGACGTTTTTTGATAGTCTTATTATATTGGTATTTGGTTTAGGATTGGTGTTCGTGGTTCTGATCGCTCTGTGCGGAGTAATTTCTCTTGAATCAAAGCTGCTTGAAGCTTTCAAGCCTAAAAAACCGGCAGAGAAAAAACCCGTTGAAGAAGCTGAAGAAGTACCTGAAGCTACCTGCGGAGAATTGAAACTGATCGGCGTGGAAGAAAAGACCGCTGCCATGATCATGGCTATAGTCAGCGATGAGTCTGGTATCCCGCTTTCAGAACTGCAGTTTAAAAGCATAAAAGCGCTGGACTGATAATCATGTGAGGAGGATTTAAATGAAATATATTGTAACTTTGAACGGAAAAAGCTATGAAGTTGAAGTCGAAAGAGGACAGGCCACGATCATCAAAACCACCCAGGCAGCACCGGCAGTTACTCAGGCTGCCGCAGCTCCTGCTCCTGCTCCGGCACCGGCAGCTGCTCCTGCTCCCGCAGCAGCTACTCCCGGAATTATATCGGGTGAGCCCGTCAAGGCACCAATGCCCGGTACCATTCTGAGCATAAAAGTCTCCCCGGGAGCATCGGTCAAGCGAGGTGACACGCTCGTTATTCTTGAAGCCATGAAGATGGAGAATGAAATCAGCGCGCCCCGCGACGGTGTAGTAACTGAAATCTTAACATCAGCCGGAGCATCGGTATCGACAGGCGATGTTCTGCTGGCAATAAAGTAGGGGGGTTGATTCATGACTTATTCATTAGGTGAAACAATCAGAAAAATCTGGGAGCTGTCAGGATTTACTGCCCTTACCTGGCAGGAACTCGTGATGCTTTTAGTCTCATTCGTATTGATATATCTTGCGATAGTCAAAAAGTTCGAGCCATTGCTCCTGCTCCCTATAGCTTTTGGAATGCTGCTGGCGAACTTACCCATGACAGATCTTCTGGCTCCGCCCTCTGATGGTCAGGCCGGTGGTTTGCTCTATTATCTGTATCAGGGTATCGAACTTGGGATCTATCCACCGCTTATCTTCCTCGGAATAGGAGCTATGACTGATTTCGGTCCACTGATCGCAAGGCCTTCGAGCCTTTTCCTGGGCGCTGCTGCCCAATTTGGCATATATATCGCCTTTATGGCAGCCATAGCACTTGGCTTTACACCTGAAGAAGCTGCCTCCATAGGTATCATAGGAGGTGCCGACGGTCCCACCGCGATCTGGCTGACCTCAAAACTGGCCAATGAGCTGCTTCCGGCCATAGCCATAGCCGCCTATTCATATATGGCACTTATTCCGATGATCCAGCCGCCTCTCATGAGACTTCTGACCACTCAGAAGGAAAGGGAAGTCAAGATGGAACAGCTCAGGGAGGTTTCCAAGCTGGAAAAGATCGTATTCCCCATAATCGTTACTGTTTTATGTACATTCCTGCTTCCTTCAGTCGCGCCTCTGATAGGCATGCTCATGCTGGGAAATCTTTTAAGGGAGTCGGGTGTTGTTGACAGATTGTCCAAAACTGCCCAGAACGAGCTTATCAATATAGTTACGATTTTCCTTGGAATAACGGTCGGCTCAAAAGCAGTAGGAGAAAAGTTCCTGCAGCCTAAGACCCTCATGATTATCGGTCTTGGACTGACTGCATTTGCATTCAGTACTATAGGTGGTTTGCTGCTCGGCAAGCTCATGTACTGGATCTCTGGAGGAAAGATCAATCCTCTCATCGGTTCGGCAGGAGTCTCAGCCGTACCTATGGCCGCCAGAGTTTCACAGGTCGAAGGCCAGAAGGCCAATCCCGGCAACTACCTGCTTATGCATGCCATGGGACCGAACGTTGCAGGTGTCATCGGCTCGGCCGTTGCCGCAGGCATATTCTATGCGCTGTTCGGAAAATAGCGGTTTGGAATAATAGAATTTTTCACAATGCTTCGTTCATACCGGCATACAAAGACATATAAAAGCGGGAATGGCTTCCCGCGATACATGAAATCAAAAAGGGTTGTCTCAGGACAACCCTTTTTATATGAGAGACAAACATACTGTACACTTTTGCTAAATAAGCCCGAACAATAAATCTCCATAAGTCGGTACAGGCCACATGCTGGCATCCATCATACTCTCAAGCTTGTCTGCATCCTTTCGGAGATCTTCCATTATAGGAATGACCATTTCCTTGTACGCCCTTGCTTTCAGAAGCGTTTCACCTGTCATTTTATCCAGGGTTTCGATAGAATCGTTAAGGGCGTCGGCGTCGATCCTCAGGCTTGATGTGAGGACCACAAGCTTGTCCAGAATCTTTTTCGTAGGTCTTGAGTCTGCTCCGGCAGAGTTCAGTGCCGAGACGGTGTCTGCAACACGCCTCATATAATTGAGGGCAGCGGGCAGTATTTGCCTGCTGACCATTTCTGCCATTGTAAGCGCTTCGATCCGTATGGTTTTTATATAGTTCTCAAGCTGTATCTCATACCGTGAATACAATTCGGCCCTGGTCAGCACGCCTGTCCTTTCGAACAGCTTTATGTTCTTTTCGGCAATAAGGGCAGGAATCGCATCGACCGTCGTTTTCAGGTTCGGAAGGCCTCTCCTCTCGGCTTCTGTAACCCATTCCTCGGAATAGTTGTTCCCGTTGAATATTATGCGTTTGTGCTTCTTTATTATATCCCTTACGACATTATAGACCTCGGTATTGAAATCCCCGGCTTTCTCCAGTCTGTCGGCTATCTGGTTCAAAGCATCTGCCACGATGGTATTGAGAACAAAATTGGGAGTGGCGATGGATTGTGAAGAACCCACCATTCGGAACTCGAATTTGTTTCCTGTAAAGGCAAATGGCGAAGTCCTGTTTCTGTCGGTCGAATCCTTCGGCAGAACAGGAAGTGTCAGCACACCTATATCAAGAGTCCGGCTGTTCCCGTTTTCTTTGACAATTCCGGTCTCTATCTGTTCAAAAACATTTGTAAGCTCTTCTCCCAAATAAATGGAAACGATAGTTGGTGGAGCCTCGTTGGAGCCAAAGCGATGGTCATTGCCCGCTGAGGCTACCGAGAACCGCAATAAATCCGCATATTCATCAACAGCCTTTATAACAGCGCAGACAAAGACCAGGAACTGGGCATTGTCAAGAGGCGTATTCCCTGAATCCAGAAGATTCTTGCCTTCATCGGTGCAAAGAGACCAGTTGTTATGCTTGCCTGAGCCATTGACCCCTGCAAAGGGCTTCTCATGGAGCAGACATGCCAGTCCGAGCCTGTCGGCAACACTTTTCATAACCTCCATTGTAAGCTGGTTATGATCGGTCGCGATATTTGCAGTCGAATAAACCGGAGCCAGTTCATGCTGAGCCGGGGCAGCTTCATTGTGCTTTGTTTTGGCCGTTACTCCGAGCTTCCAGAGCTCCATGTCCAGCTCATGCATAAAGGCCGAAACTCTGTCTTTCAGGTTCCCGAAATAGTGGTCGGACAGTTCCTGTCCTTTGGGCGGTCTGGCTCCGAAAAGTGTCCTGCCCGTATATATCAGGTCCTTTCTCTTCATGAAGTATTCTTTATCGACCAAAAAATACTCCTGTTCAGCACCCATTGTAGTTATTACGTTTCTGGTGGTTGTATCCCCAAAGAGCCTCAGGATCCTGAGAGCTGCTTTTGATACCACTTCCATTGATCTTAAAAGGGGGGTTTTCAGATCGAGAGCTTCACCTGTATAAGAGCAGAAAGCTGTGGGTATGTACAATGTCCTGTCTCTCACGAATGCCGGTGAAGTACAGTCCCACGCCGTATATCCTCTGGCTTCAAATGTCACCCTCAATCCGCCCGAAGGGAATGATGAAGCATCAGGTTCGCCTTTTATGAGTTCCTTGCTGGAAAACTCCAATATGGCTTTTCCGTCTTTGGTGGGAGTAAGAAATGAATCGTGCTTGCCGGCCGTGACACCTGTCATGGGCTGGAACCAGTGCGTATAATGGGTAGCACCTTTTTCAACAGCCCAATCCTTCATGACACATGCTACGACTTCCGCCACTTCAGGATCCAAAGGCAACCCCAGATTGATGGTTTCCTTAAGTTTTTTGTAGATTGGCTTTGGCAATCGTTCCTTCATTACCGATTCGTTAAAAACATTGGAACCGAAAATCTCAGGACTAAAGCTCTCTATATTGTTTTCCATCCTCTTCCCCCTAATATCAAAAAAGGGCGTTTAATACAAACGCCCCCGATTCTGAAAAAATAACTGATTTGGGCCAGCAATTCCGCTGAATAAGGCTGTACCCGCCGCCAACCGACGGAGGACATCTTAATTAAGTTATAGCAGATACAATAAATAGCGTCAATTTGCAAATGATTTTTTCGTAGAACTGCAATACCACAGTTGATGCCGGTTAATTTTATTGTACATTTTTAACATTTGTCCTCAGCCTATTTCTGCTTTTCTGACTTCAGCAACTCGCTCAGCTTATATATCCCAAACAATGCACAGCAGGTGATCAATATCCATATGGCGATCTTGAAAAAGGTTCTGATAAGGAAACCAATTATCGAGAGCGAAATCAGTGCACTTATCACCAGCAGAATATAACCCAGCACGGTTCCGAATCTTTTGATATAAGCATCTCTGATCGAGATTAAACAGTTCAGCATGTTTTACCTCCTTCCTGCTGACTCCGGCTTTTATTTCAGGGTTAAAGATCCAAAATATCTCATACTCAATATATTGCACTTTGGGATCCAATACCATAAAAATTCCCTTAAATAATTATAAGAACTTCATTAGAATCCGGGTTCAGCCTGAATCGGTCTTCAGTTTTGCCTTCCTGCTGACTTATCGATCTCCTTCATCAGCACTTCCCTCACCTGGGCAGGATCGCATTTCCCCTTCAGTTTCGACATGACCTGTCCCATCAAAAATCCGAAGGCTTTGTCCTTGCCAGCCAGGAAATCGTCAAGGGCAGGCCTGTTTGCTTCCAGGACACTTGTAACAGCATTGTTGATAAGGTCCTCATCCCTCTGAACCCATAATTCCAGCCCATCAATGATGTGCTTCGGCTCTTCTCCGGTTTCAACGATTTTATCAATAACCTTTATCGCCGCAGCATGGGTTATGTCGCCCCTGTCGAGGAAAAGGAGCACCTGCCCGAAATTGTCTCCGGTAAGATTTGCATCCAGTATCTCCTCCCCGTTTTCATTTATGCGGCGCATAATATCGGTCATTATAAAATTGCTTGCCAGCTTGGGCTTTCCACATACCGCCACTGCCCTGTCGAATATGTCGGAGAGTTTTTTGTTCATCGTAATAAGGTCAGCATCATATTTAGGTATGCCAAACTCATTGACATATCTGTCCCTGCGGCTTCTGGGAAGCTCAGGCATGTTCTTTTCAACTGATGCGACCCATTCCTCACCGATAATTACCGGGAGCAGATCAGGCTCAGGAAAATAGCGGTAATCCATCGATTCTTCTTTATTCCTCATAGCCATGCTCTCGCCTTTTCTGTCATCCCATCTTCTTGTTTCCTGATAAACGATGCCGCCTCTCTCCAGGATCTCGATCTGTCTTTGAGCTTCAGCCTGTGAAGCTCGGTATACGGCTCTTATTGAGTTGAGGTTCTTCATCTCTGTTCTTGTGCCGAATTGCTTCTGACCCTTTGGCCTTACAGAAAGGTTCACGTCAGCCCTTAATGAACCTTCCTGCATCTTGCAGTCTGAAACACCGGTGTATTCCAGGATCGATTTTATGGTTTCAAAAAGCGCTCTGGCTTCTTCAGCCGAATTCATTTCTGGCCTTGTGACTATTTCGATAAGGGGGACTCCGCACCGGTTGTAGTCTACCAGAGAGCCGCTTCCATAGGCATCATGAATCAGCTTTCCTGCGTCTTCCTCAAGATGTATCCTTTCTATTCCGATCCGCTTTGTAATGCCGTCAACCTCTATTTCGACATATCCGTCATAACAGACAGGCAGATTATACTGTGTCGTCTGATATGCCTTGGGCATATCGGGATAGAAGTAGTTTTTCCTGTCAAACTTGCTGAACCCGGATATCTTGCAGTTCATGGCAAGGCCTGCCCTGACGGCCAGCTCCAGTGCATGCCTGTTCAGTACGGGGAGAGTGCCGGGCAGTCCAAGGCACACGGGACAGCACCGGGTATTAGGCTCGCCGCCGAAATCATTTTTACAGCTGCAAAACAGCTTTGAATCGGTCTTTAATTCGGAGTGTATCTCAAGGCCTATAATAACTTCATATTCCATCACAATGCCTCCAGTTCTATTACTGATTATCTATGCCCTGTTACCATCAGGCAATAAAGGTTATATATGTTCCTGGATTTCACATGGTATGCTGAGCCTTCCTGTTTCCTGTTCTACGACCAGTCCTGCTCTCAGCAGAAGCTTTTCGGAAAAAGGTTTCCCCATAAGCTGCAACCCTACCGGCAATCCTTTCTTATCCAGTCCGCATGGCACCGACAGAGCAGGGATACCTGCCAGATTGGCACTGACGGTGAATATATCCCCCAAATACATCTTGAGCGGATCTCCGGCCCTTTCTCCTATCCTGAAGGCTGTGACAGGATAAACCGGCGCTGCTATAAGATCGAAGTTTTCAAATGCACGGTTGAAATCGTCGGCTATGAGTCTCCTGACCTTCAGAGCTTTGATGTATAATTCATCATGGTACCCTGAGCTGAGCGCGTATGTTCCGGTCAGTATCCTTCTTTTTACCTCCCGTCCGAATCCTTCGCTTCGCGACAGTTTATAAAGCTGCGATATATTTTCTGCCTTTTCGCTTCTATAGCCATACCTTATCCCGTCATATCTGGCAAGATTGGAACTTGCCTCCGATGAAGATATCAGATAATATGCCGGTACCGAATACGAAACCGACGGCAGCGATACTTCCTTAATGACCGCTCCTCTTTCTTCAAGCCGCTGTACAGCCGACAGGACCTTTTCCCTGACATCGTCATCCATGGCCGTATCGAAAAATTCAGATGGAAGTCCTATCTTCAGATTCTCAACACCCGCATCGATGTCCTGAAGGTAATCGTCGCATGGGATATTGACCGAGGTGGAATCCCTGCTATCATATCCGGAGATGGCATTCATAACTATGGCACAGTCATATATGTCCCTGGTCAGAGGTCCTATCTGGTCCAGTGAAGAGGCAAATGCAATAAGACCGTAACGGGAGACCCTCCCGTAGGTGGGCTTCAATCCCACAACGCCGCAAAAAGAGGCTGGCTGGCGAACCGAACCTCCGGTATCAGATCCCAGTGAAAATGTGGTCATGTTTGCTGCCACACTTGCCGCCGAACCTCCGCTGGAACCTCCGGCAACGCATTCGGTATTCCAGGGATTGCGGACGGGTCCGAAAACAGTATGCTCGGAAGATCCTCCCATGGCGAACTCATCCATGTTCAGCTTACCCAAAAGAACTGCGCCTTCCTTTTCCAGTCTTTCATATACGGTTGCAGAATAAGGAGGCTTGTAATTTTCAAGCATTCTGGAGGCACATGTGGTATTTATACCTTTCGTGCATATATTGTCCTTCACTCCCATGGGGATGCCACAAAGCAATGAGATTTCCTCTCCCGAATCCAGGAGCTTCTGTGCTTCTTCTGCTGCTTTGACCGCCTTTTCATGGCATACTGTCACATATGCGTTTACAGAAGGATTCTTCTCTTCGATCTCCTTCAGGTATTCCCGGGCAAGCTCCACCGCTCCGATTTTTCTGCTGCGCAAAAGAGCAGCTGTTTCTTTGATCGTTTTATTGCATATACTCATTGTTCAACCACCGCCGGCACCTTAAAGCAGCCATCCTCAGCTGAGGGTGCATTTTCTATCAGTTTTTCCCTTTCAAAGCTATCTTCAGGTATATCATCTCTGAATACGTTATGAACAGGGAGAACATGTTCCATGGGCTTTGCATCGCCGGTATCGATGTTTTTGATCTGCTCCATATAGCCTATTATCGCATCCATATCCCCGGCAAATCCTTCGAGCTCATCATCGTCGATATGGATATTTGAAAGATCTGCAATTCTCCTTATCAATTTTTTATCAGCGCTCATATGAGACCTCCGTATTAAAAAAGCTGTTCAGACAGCATTTGTCAATGCAATCCGAACAGCGCCTTTGCTGTAATTGAAATTTAACACAGTATTTATAAAAATTCAAGGGGTTGATTAAACAAAAAGCGCTTTAAACATCGGGGAATGTTTAAAGCGCGTGAAGGAGGAGTGATAATGGGGCGTATATCCATGGGCTTTGATAAATACGGGAATAAACACCTGTGATAAATTTTTGTCCCTGTATATCATATGCCTTGTACCACGAAATGGACAACGGTTGGCTTGTCCTTTTTTCGGATAACCCCTGCGCTTTTATTACCCGGCTTTTGCCTTATACAGGCCGGGCTTAAGGAAGTTTTTCTTTGTCTGTCATAAAATTTGTGTTAAAATAGTAAGCTAGTTAGCAAGCCCTTTCCCGGAAAAGGAGGCAAAGCAATGAAGCCGGATTTGATTGAAATCCTCAAGGTCATACTCCTTGGCATCATCGAAGGAATTACAGAATGGCTTCCAATAAGCAGCACAGGTCATATGCTGCTTGCTGATGAACTTGTCGTTCTCAACCAGAGTGCCGCTTTCAAGGAAATGTTCTTCATAGTGATCCAGCTTGGCGCTATCCTTGCTGTTGTGGTTTTGTTCTGGAACAAGATACTGCCCTTCCAGTTCAGGGATAAAAGCAAGCCGGTCTTTAAGAAAGATACCATTTCTCTTTGGCTCAAGGTCGCCGCAGCCTGTATACCGGGCGCTATAGCGACTCTGTTGTTTGACGATTTCATAGAGGAGAATTTTCATACTCCTATGGTGATAGCTGCTGCCCTTATAGTTTATGGCATAGCCTTTATTCTGACAGAAAGATGGAATGAGGATTCTGCTCCCAAAATACTAAGTCTGTATGACATTACCTATAAGACAGCTATTGCAATAGGCTTATTCCAGGTTTTATCCATCGTTCCGGGGACATCGCGGTCAGGAGCCACGATCCTGGGTGCACTGATAATAGGAGTATCAAGAGTTGCCGCAGCCGAATTCACATTTTTCCTGGCCATTCCTGTAATGTTCGGCTTAAGCGCGGTAAAGATCCTGAAATTCGGTTTTTCCTTTACCGGTACCGAACTGTTGGTGCTTGTTCTGGGTATGGCTGTCGCCTTTATAGTTTCAATGCTGGTCATAAAATTCCTTATGTCTTATATCAGAAAACATGACTTCAAAGTATTCGGCTGGTACCGAATCGTGCTTGGGATCATCGTGATTCTCTATTTTACTGTTTTTTAATGTTTTCACATTCTCTCTGGCGCGCTATCTCGAACATTATGAGTGCTGCCGCAACACCGGCATTGAGCGATGATATCTTTCCTTTCATGGGGATTCTGACCATTAGGTCACACTCGCTCTTTACCAGTCTCGAAAGGCCTTCCCCCTCACTTCCGATAACGAGTACGCAGGGGCCGGTCAAATCGGCATCATGATAGTTTTCGGCTCCTTCCATGTCCGCACCGATTATCCAAAGTCCTTCATTTTTTAGGGATCTGAGGGTTTGGACGAGATTTGTCACCCTTGCTGCGGGTACATACTCCAAAGCTCCTGCCGCTACTTTCGCAACAGTAGCATTCAAAGCAGCCGACCTTCTCTTCGGCAGAATAATGCCATGCACCCCGGCACATTCGGCGCTCCTTATGATGGAACCTAAATTATTCGGGTCAGTGATGCCGTCCAGAACAAGCAGGAACGGTTTTTCTCCATTATCGGCCGCAGCCTTTAACAAATCGTCGACCTCAACGTACTCCCTTGCTGCGACTTCAAGTATGACTCCCTGGTGCGCCCTGGTCTGGGAGATGGCATCGAGCTTTTTGCGCTCCAGATATTGTATGGGGATGTCCTTTTCCCTTGCCATGGCCAGGATCCTTAATATAAAAGCATCCTGGTTGTCCTTTTCAACAAAGAGCTTGTTTATGGGCCGTCCTGACCTTATTGCCTCAAAAACCGGATTTTTCCCTTCAACTCTGTCATTTTCCAGGCCGTCCTTCACATTCTCCATAAGAAAAGCATCGGTCTCGTGATCATCCAAATCGATCCTGGTTCCTGCTCGCCTGTTTTCAGGCAAATGTGGGGATTTCCTGACAGGACCTTTTCTTGAGCCTTTGTCAGCAAAATCAGCGCTCTTGCTTTTCCCTGAGCTTTTAAATCCCTTATTCATCTGTTTTGATTTGCCTGTTGACTGGCTTTTTACTGTCCTTTTCGGACCCGATTTATTCTTTTTCATTTTTTTCACCGTTCACATTCGTTTCAATTATTATTGCCGCTTTTTCCATCAAAAAATTCAGTCTTTCCCTGCGGCCTGTGATATACAGGTAGCCCAGCAACGCTTCAAGGGCTGTTGCGTATTTATAGTCCTGTACATCGGCATTCTTAGGTATTGTCGCTGATTTCGCGTTTCTCCCCCGCCTGAAAATATACGCTTCTTCTTCTGTCAGCTCATCAATCAAGGCTTTCGATATTCTTGACTGGGAAGCTGCCTTTACATAATCAGTCGCCAGGATATGGAGCCTGTGGGATGTCCCTTTTTTGCTCATTATCAATCTTTCCCTGATAAAAAGATTAAAAACGGCATCTCCAATAAAGGCAAGGACTGCGGGCTGCATCTGTTTTGCTTCATCGGCTTCTTTAAGAGCCAAAAAAATCCCCTCCAATAATAAACCACTGAAAAAGAACTTCCTTCTTCTGCCGGAAAATCTTGAAACCATGTTTTTGCAGAAGATACTGCTCACTGTGTATCAGATAAGCTCCCAAAGCGAAGGCAGCTTAATAAACGGCAGAATATCCCCCCATCCCAGCAAAAGCGAGAAAACCAAATGAAGGAGCGGTATGGAAACAACTCCGACTGCCAGGTACTTAAGGGTCTGATCACTCTTCATCTTAAGAGAAAGTGGCGGCAGGAAAACCGTCAGCAGAATGATCAATATGTAATAAACAAAAACGGGAAGCTTTAATATCTCGTTGTACCTGGAAATAATAAAGCTTCCGAAAACAGTCAGTATCCCTATAATGTTGATAAGGAAAGACTTTGCTTTGTACTGGTTTCCCAGTGAGATCCTCACGACCAGCAAAAACACCATATAGGTAACTGCAGACATTACCAGAATTCTGAAAGAATGATCCACTGTCCTTCCTCCCTGTGGCGGTCAGCCAATTGCGTGCATTGTGCGCCCGCAACGAAACTGTCAAACAACAACTGCCATGCTGTTCAGATCTTCCTGCTGTCCTCGTCGCAGGAAGTTGTAAATAGCAAAGTTTGCTCTCACGAGGTCGCTGGCAATCGCTATGCGAAAGTTTTCGCATTGTCCGAGGCACGTGCCGGCTTAACTCTGAGCTGCACTGTTCGCATTACAACATTCAACTGCTCCTGCGGAGGCATTTCAGCTCTGAACAGCATGCCTCAGAGCAAACTTCTGGGATAGCCTCCTACTTCACTACTATATTAACAAGCCTGTTTTTAACAACTATGACCTTAACAATGGTTTTGTCCTGCAGATAGGGCCTGGAACGCACGTCATTGATGGCCATTTCCTCGATAGTCCTGTTGTCGGCATCCGAAGGCACGTTTATCCTGTACTTGATCTGTCCGTTGAACTGAACAGCCAGCTCCACCTCATCCTTCACCAGGGCTTTCTCATCGTGAACAGGCCATGGCTCATTGAAAATGGAAGTCGTATTGCCCAGCATTTCCCACATTTCTTCTGCAAAATGAGGAGCAAAGGGAGAAAGGAGCTTTATAAGGTCTCTTGCCGTATCCTCCAGAAGCGCTCTGTTTTTATTCTCCAGCGCATCATACTTGTACATTGCGTTGACAAGCTCCATCAGACGAGCTATGGAGGTATTGAACTGGAACTGTTCGGTATCATCTGTCACATTCTTGATGGCATAGTTTCTGATATAATTGAGTTCCTTTTCTTCCGTGCCCATTATATCTGAAGATGCTTTGCCTCTCTCAGATACGAGCTTCTCCACGAATCTCTCGATACGTCCCACAAAACGATCGATCGCTTTTATTCCGTCATCGCTCCAGGGACCGCCTTCTACATAGGCAAATCCGAATGCCAGATACATTCTGAATACGTCAGAACCATACATCTCGATATATTCATCAGGCATAACGGTATTTCCTCTGGATTTGGACATCTTCTGTCCGTCAGATCCTAAAATGGTCCCCTGATGGACAAGTGAGAGGAAGGGCTCGTCAAAATCGAGATAGCCCATATCCCTCAGGGCTTTGGTAACGAACCGTGCATAGAGAAGATGCATTGCGGCATGCTCTGCTCCGCCCACATATTTGTCAACGGGAAGGATCCTGTTGATCCATTCGGTATTGAATGCTTCCTTATCGTTTTTGTTGTCGGGGTATCTTAAGAAATACCAGCTTGAGCATACAAACGTATCCAGAGTATCCGATTCTCTTCTCGCCGGTCCGCCGCATTCAGGACAGGTCGTGTTCATGAACTCCTCGCACTTTGCGAGAGGTGATTCTCCGTCAGGCGTGAAAACGACATTGTACGGAAGCTCTACAGGGAGCTTATCTTCCGGAACGGGTACTATCCCGCACTTATCGCAGTAGATCACGGGAATCGGAGCTCCCCAGTAACGCTGTCTTGAAACAAGCCAGTCCCGGAGGCGATATGTTACCTTGAGCTCGCCCCTGCCGTCTTTTTCAAGTTTTTTTACTATCGCGATGCGGCTCTCTTCGGAAGACAAACCGTCAAATTCGGCGCTCGATGTCAGGATGCCGTCTTCGGTAAATGGCAGTGTATCATCAACACCATCTTTGCCTTTTATAACGCGGATTATATCAAGCCCGTACTTGGTCGCAAACTCATAGTCCCTTTCATCATGGGCCGGAACAGCCATGACGCAGCCTGTTCCGTAACCTGCAAGCACATAGTCGGCTATCCAGATGGGAACTTTCTTCCCGGTCAGGGGATGCACTGCATATGCACCTGTAAATACTCCGGTTTTTTCACGGACCGTCGAAAGTCTTTCTATTTCGGTGACTTTATTCACCTGATTTCTGTACTCTTCCACGCGTTTTTTGAATTCAGGCGTTGTTATCTCGTCGACCAATTCATGTTCAGGAGCAAGCACGACATAGGTCACTCCGTAAAGCGTGTCGGCACGGGTCGTGAATACCCGGAAGGAAATGTCCTTGCCATCGACCTTGAACTCGATTTCAGCGCCTTCAGAGCGCCCGATCCAGTTGGTCTGGATCTTCTTCGTCTTCTCAGGCCAGTCGAGTCCGGGCAGACAATCCAGAAGCTCCTGGGCATAATCAGTGATCTTGAAGAACCATTGAGTGAGATTCTTTCTGGTCACTTCGGTATTGCAGCGCTCGCAGGCACCATCAACCACCTGTTCGTTGGCCAGAACTGTCTGACAGCTTGGACACCAGTTTACAGGAGCATTTTTCCTGTAGGCCAGTCCTTTTTTGTACAGCTGAAGGAATATCCATTGGGTCCATTTATAGTATTCGGGAACACAGGTGACCACCTCATAATCCCAGTCGAATGTAGCTCCCATTTCCCTGAGCTGTCTCCTCATGGTCTCTATATTGCTCATAGTTGAATCCTTAGGATGGATACCTGTTTTAATGGCATAGTTTTCAGCAGGCAGTCCGAAGGCATCAAACCCCTGAGGATGGAAAACATTGTAGCCCTGCATTCTCTTCATACGAGCCCATGAATCGGTAAGGCCGAAATTATACCAATGTCCGACATGAAGCTTCGCTCCGGAGGGGTAAGAAAACATCTCCAGACAGTATAGCTTTTTATCCGGTCTATCGCGGTCAAACCTGTAAATCTTGCTTTCTTCCCACTTTTTCTGCCATTTCTTATCAATTTCTCTCGAGTAAGCCATCTATATAACCTCCAATAAATGCTTTAAGCGTTCAATATGAATAACCCCCGGCATATGCCTGTTTATATGTTAAATAAATCATTTTATTGCGACAAGTTCTCCATCCTGCCACAATCGTTCAAGACCATAATATTCTCTGTCTTCTTCGTGGAAGATATGGACAACCACTTCACCATAATCGATCAGGATCCAGCGCGCAAAATTATAGCCTTCCATTCGTAAAGGATTCATGCCCATTTCCGATAATTTTTCGACCAAATTGTCAGCAAGGGCTTTAATATGAGTATTTGACGTGCCGCTGGCAATTACGAAATAATGAGCAATTGTGGTAAGCTTGCTGATATCGATAACCGTGATGTTTTTGGCTTTTTTGTCTTCCAGAAGGTCAATGAAAGTTTTAACATTCTTTTTATGATCTTTTTCCATCGGCTAAATGAAATCCTTCCTTTCATATTTAACGATCTATGTATATACCGTTTACAAAGTAACCCATATTATTGTAATCCTTATCGGATGTTTTTATGGAGGTTATTATACCACGATTTTGCTTTTGCATCTACCATCATCAGATTATATCCCATCCTTATGAGCAGACTACTCTTAGTCGGGCATATAAACATGTATGAAATTACATGTATACGCTACATATTCCAGCGGGCATAGGTCCCACAGGGCAGGATCAGCGACGTATCGGCAACAGGCAGCCCTACTTCGCCGCAGGATACATTCCCGCCAAATTTCTTTCTCAATACAAGTTCCAGCATGTTGGCCGAAACCTGTGAAGAAAAACCTGTGGTATATGAATTCAGAAGGAAAAACAGCGGCGAGGAGCTTAAAACATCCTTAAGTATGCTGACCAATGAAAACAGTTCATCTTCCAGCTTCCAAAGCTCTCCTTTCGGTCCTCTGCCATAGGAAGGAGGATCCATGATGATTCCTTCATACGAACGTCCTCTTCTTATTTCCCTTTGGACAAATTTCATACAGTCATCGACGATAAAACGCACCGGTTTGTCACTGAGATTTGAAAGAGCGACATTCTTTTTTGCCCAGGCCACCATGCCCTTCGATGCGTCAACATGGCACACCGAAGCCCCTGCAGACAGGCATGCACATGTAGCTCCTCCGGTATATGCGAACAGGTTCAGAACAGATATGGGTCTGCCTGCTTCTGTTATCAGCCCGGCCATCCAGTCCCAGTTGACGGCCTGTTCGGGGAAAAGACCTGTATGCTTGAAGCCTGTAGGCTCTATATTGAAGGTCAGATTTCTATAACTGACAGTCCAGCTGGGCGGGATCTGTTTCTTGAATTCCCAGCTGCCGCCCCCGGACTTGCTTCTGTGATAATGGGCATGGACGTTGTTCCTGACCGCTTCTTTTTTTGTCCATGGCCAAATAGCCTGGGGATCAGGCCGTCTCAATATTATTCCGTTCCAGCTTTCTACCTTCTCTCCTTCTCCCGCGTCGAGAAGCTTGTATTCAGTCCATTTATCTGCTACGATCATAAAATCTAACCTCTTGTTTTTATATCAGACGTTCATTCGTTTTCACTCAGAATGACATACTGGTTACCTTTGCACAATCAGAGTATGCCCATAAATCGCAGTATGCTTTTGCCCAATTCATTATCAAGAAGGGTAAGAGCCAAAGCTGTATATACGATCCCTATCATCAAAATGCCCGGGACTCCCATCAGCAGCCCTTTAGCGCTTCCTTTAACCTTTTCAGGCTTCTCCACCTTGTCTTTCGTGATGGATTTCACGACCATGACGAGCCCTATGAGAACACCACCACTTATAGCCAACAGTACGGTCAAAATACCGGCCATCATTCCCAGAAACTGTTCCAGGGACAATCCTGACTCCTCAGCCATTTGCAGAAACTCCGGAGTGGCAAAAGGATCAGTCACTACCTGAGTCCCTTCACCCTGGAACTTCACCGTGTAATTTGACAGCAGGGTCAGAAGACCGTTATTCATGAAATGCAGGATCATGCCGTTGAATATCGATCCGGTACGGTATACAACATATGCGGATAATATGCCTATGATGGTTTGAGCAGCCAGACGCTGGAAATCAAAATGAAAAAGACCGAATAAAATCCCGCTCAAAAAAACAGACCAGCCGGCCCCCAGCTTCTCAAGGCCTTTCTGGATCATACCTCTGAATAGCAGCTCCTCGCATACGGCAGGGAGAACTGCTACCAAAAGTATCGCTATTGGAAGGTTTCTGGTCATAAGATCTGTAATATCTCCTTCCAGATATACCCTGCCAAATGCACTTTTGACAGCCAGCAAGGCAATAAAACCGGCACAGAATCCCGCAACGATCATTACCGGGCTCATGACCAGCATTATAACTGCTTCCAATGGTCTGGGTGCTTTCAGTCTGAACGTTTTTTTTATGTCATAGCCACGGATGACTGCCAGTATCAAAGGAGTCGCCGCCAAAAACACGACCTGTGATATAATCAGCCTGAACTCCAGAGCAATGTTCATTCCTATGATATATTTCGATACATAAACATAATATAGAGCAACTACGGTATAAAGCAATCCGGAGTCGAACGGCACAGGCAATTTAGGGGACAATGTATTTTTTTCGATTTCCATAAAAGACCTCTCAAAAATTTATTTTATACTGCCGACCTTGGATGGCGGCCAAAGAATGAATACTGCTTTCCCTTCAACCGATTTTATGCTTATGCATCCGAAATCCCTGCTGTCGCTTGATACTTCCCTGTTGTCTCCCATAACGAAAAGGTGGTCTTCCGGAACTTCCAGAGGATATCCCATCTTACCCGGAGGTGTCAGCCCCCGTACATATGCCTTGCTTTCCTTTTCACCGTTTATATATACCGATCCATCCTCCTTGATGTCGATCATATCTCCCGGCATACCAATGATTCGCTTGACATAACGTTTCGCAGTTGATCTTCCCGTTATGACAGCTCTGAAATCGTTTATTTTAATGGACAGTTCGTCTAAAAAGCCTTCTTTTTCCCTTCCGTCAGCCAAAAAGAGAATAATATCTCCCCTTTTCAGCTTGTCTATATCAGATGACAGACGGCTGAAAAAAACAATATCTCCCTCTTTCAGCGTGTTTCTCATCGATTCCTGCCTGACACCCGATATGGTAAACACGAACAGATTAAGGGCGAATACCAATATTACCGGTATGATAACAGCCAATATCCAGCCCAATATTTCCCTGATGATGCTCCGTCTCGCCATTGTTCCACCTCCCCGGCAATTTTAAGCGCTTAAAATCTTATTAATTATACCATAGTTTGGCAAACCGGTGCATATATATGCTCTTGCAACAATGAAAAATCCATGATAGCATACTGTATGTACCAGAAAGGATTTTGTCCGCATATATATTATTTCAATAAGGAGTTGAGAAATCAAATGCCTGACCCGTATCCTGATAGGTCGGATATCAGTGATTATCTTGAATCAAGCGACATTATAGATTATGACCATCCTTTGATCACAAATGCAGTTCAGCAGCTTACATACGGTTTAAAGGACAATATTTCCAAAGCACGCGCTATATATGAATTTACAAGGGATCACATCTTCCATTCGTTCGATATAAATGCAACCAGCGTAACAATCACCGCTTCAGAAGTGTTTGACAAGGGACACGGCATATGTTTTGCAAAAGCCCATCTGCTGGCAGCTCTTATGAGAGCGGCAGGAATCCCCGCCGGATTCTGTTACCAGCTTTTATATGACAATGATTCAGGCAGGCTTATGGTTCATGGCATAAATGCCGTATATATCGATGAATTGAAAAAATGGGTGCGTCTGGATCCATGCTTCCACGTAACCGAGGATGAGCCATGGGGAAATGACCCGTTCAAAGAGTCAACTGTCAGACCCGTCAACACTGAGCTTGGTGAAAAAGAAGATCTGACTGTCTATCATGCCCCGAAGAAGAAGATCATAAAAGCCCTGATGGCGGCAGATTCGCTGGAGGTCCTCAAAGATCTCATTCCTGCAAAGCTTTGATTTATCAGAAAGATAAAACCGCTTAAATAAGCGGTTTATTTTTTTGAACATCATATTACGGTTATTAAAGCAGGGGCTGATGAATGTTGTGATGGTATAAGCAGCAGTTCGAGTAAATCAAGCGGCGTAGCTGCTACCGTCCAAGTTCATCGTGGGCTGATCTGACAACTTCGGATGCGTTAATGTTTTTATTCTCATCATGCATTCCATTGGCAAGATACAGAAGATATTCAATATTGCCTTCGGGTCCTGTTATGGGCGACCATGTAAGTCCCATTACCGAAAAACCCATTTCAGTCGCCGATCTTATTACATCATTTATAACTTCTTCATGGACTTTGGGATCTCTCACTACCCCTTTTTTCCCGACCTTTTCTCTTCCCGCCTCAAACTGGGGCTTTATAAGGCATACTACCCTGCCTTCGGGCTTCAAAAGCGCTTTCAGCGGAGGCAGGATAAGCTTGAGCGATATGAACGAAACATCTGCCGAACCAAAGTCGATGGGCTCTTTTATTTGCTCTGATGTAACATAACGGAAGTTCGTACGCTCCATGCATACTACCCTGGAGTCGTTACGCAGCTCCCAGGCCAGTTGTCCGTACCCTACATCAACTGCGTATACCTTTGCAGCTCCGTTTTTCAGCATCACATCGGTGAAACCGCCCGTTGACGCTCCAACATCAACGCAGGTCAGCCCTTCAAGGGTTATGCCAAACTCCTTTATGGCTTTATCCAGTTTCAACCCCCCGCGGCTGACATAGGGTATGGGATTTCCCTTTATTTCGATTTCACAGCCGGGATCAAAGGACAAGCCCGGTTTATCGCAGCGCTCACCGTTGACATAAACCATGCCTGCCATTACAGCAGCTTTTGCCTTTTCCCGGCTTTCAAAGAAGCCCCTGTTATATAAGATCACATCCAGCCTTTCTTTGGCCATTAACTGAACCACTCGCTTTTTACGCTTGTTTTTATTCCTTCAGGATCAATACCATACCTCTTGTAAATCAATTCCCTTTTGCCATGCTCGATTCCCTTGTCTGGCAGGCTGAGCACCATACAATCAGCCCCTGTACGGCTTCTGAAAACAAGCTCTGCAACATGGGAGCCGAATCCTCCGCTTTTAATGACATCCTCAACAACAACTATCCTTTTAGTCTTTTTCACTGATTCAAGTATCAACTCTTCATCAATTGGGCGCAGGAACCTGGGGTTGATGACCTCGCAGGAAATACCCTCCATTTCAAGAAGACGTGCAGCCTCAAGAACGATGCACATCATCGAACCTACACCGGTCAGGGTTACATCCCTGCCCTTCTGCAGCAATACTCCCCTGCCAAAGGCCAAAGGTTTTTCCGAACCCTGAAATTCACATCCGGAACCTTTCGGATATCTGATGGCTATGGGGCCGTGATATTCTTTCAGTGCATACTCCAGCATGATTTTAAGCTCATTTGGAGATGCGGGCGACAAAATCTTCAGATTGGGTATTGTGTACAGATATGAAACATCATATATCCCCTGATGGGTTTCACCGTCATCTCCCACGACGCCGGCCCTGTCTATGGCAAATACCACAGGGAGGTTCTGGAGAGCCACATCATGCAGGATCTGATCATATGCACGCTGCAGGAACGTCGAATAGATCGCCACTACCGGCTTTATACCGCCCATTGCCAGACCGGCGGCCAGAGTCACCGCATGCTGCTCTGCGATCCCAACATCAAAAAAGCGTTTTTTGAAAAGCTCCCTGAACCCGGTAAGCCCGGTACCGTCTGTCATGGCTGCTGTTATGGCAACGATTCTTTCATTATCCCTGGCAAGCTCGCAGAGTTTTTCACCGAATACACTGGAATAGTTTTCACTGCCTTCAGCCAGCACCTGGCCGGTTTCTATTTCGAAAGGCGCAATGCCATGGTACATGGCAGGCTGCTTTTCGGCATATTTATAACCTTTTCCCTTAATGGTGGTCACATGTACGAGAACAGGACCTTTCATTGTCCTTGCCTGTTCCAGGACCCGTACCATTTCCCTGATGTTATGGCCGTCAATAGGTCCGAAATAGCGGAATCCTAAATCTTCAAAAAACATGGACGGCATAAACATGCTCTTTATTGCCGATTTGACCTTGTGCAGGAAGCTCCTGAGCCTTTTCCCCGATTTAGGGAACAGATCGAGAAATGCCTGCATCGACTCTCTTGTCTTGTAATAGAACGGCCTGACCCTGATCCTGCTCAGATATCTCGATAATCCCCCCACATTGGGAGCTATCGACATTCCATTGTCATTCAATATTATCAACAGGTTGGTTCGTGCCATTCCGGCATCATTGAGGGCTTCCAGAGCCATCCCACCGGTCAGGGCTCCATCCCCTATCACTGCGGCGACTGTATAATTCTCCCCCTTCAAATCCCTTGCTCTGGCCATTCCCAGAGCGGCGGAAACAGAGGTGCTGCTGTGTCCTGTGTTGAATGCGTCATAGGAGCTTTCCTGAGTTTTCGGGAAGCCCGACAGACCGTCGAGCTTTCTAAGAGTGTCAAATAAAGCTTTTCTGCCTGTAAGTATTTTATGGACATATGTCTGATGCCCCACATCCCATATGATTTTGTCCACAGGGGCATTCAGTACCCTGTGAAGCGCTATTGTAAGCTCGACCACTCCCAGATTGGAGGCGATATGTCCGCCGGTTTTCGAAACCGAATCCAATAAAAACAGCCGGATTTCCTCGGCCAGAATGCCCAGCTCTTCGTAGCTCAGCTTTTTCAGATCGGCCGGACTGTTAACTTTGGAAAGATAACCATATGTTCCATCTATCTTCTTCAAATCTTGATACACCCCAAATCAGCCTGTATGCTTGCCCTTTTTGCATTTTTTCCCTTGTTTGCGGCGTGAAAAAAGGGAAAGCAATCTGCCAACCTTATAAACGATATAATTTGCATTGTTGATACCCAGATTTTTAGCAAATGCTTTGCCGCCCACCGTCATTGCTGCGATTAAAGCACCGCAGACCGGCTCGATAAACGAAATATTCGGATCTCCGGTAAACAACCGGTATACTATAGCTGTTCCGGCTGCACCGCTTACAACACTGCATATATCTCCTACAACGTCGTTGCAAAAGCTGGATACCTTCGGAGAATTTCTTAAAAGCATGATGGACTGCTTCGCTCCGCGCATTTTTTTGGATGCCATGGAGTGAAATGGAGTCTCATCTGCAGCTGTAACAGCGGTACCCACCGCGTCAAAAGCAACTCCTATCAGTATGATGCCCAGAACCACAAAAAAAGCAAAACCAGGCGGGATAGCCTTGAATATGCTCGTCGATGCAAAAAGAATAAGTATTGATAATGTAAAAGAAACGATAGTAATAAGAAAACCCCAGAAAATATGTTTTTTCTCAATTCCGGAGCTTTTTTTGACGGGAACGCTGACATTGGCAAGTTCCCTGTATCTGTCAAAAAGTCTTATAAACTTTTTTTCCGATTTTTCCTGTTCCAAGTATGAACCTGCTTTCCCAAAACTAATAATTTTTTGGTCAAGTATATTATGTAAGATATGATCAGTAGGATGGCAGCAATCTGAGTAAATTTTGCGGCTTAGGTCAGGCAGGTTTTCCCCGTCGAATGCCGGAACGTCGCCGTCCCGGTGGTTTCCCTTTAACTTCGGCGTTGAAAGGTTGCCCTTTTCAAAGCCTGATCACCACTTAGTCCACACTGCAATCCCCAGATTGCCTTATACAAACAGCCTAGGGGTTTTCCCCGAGAGCCTGTACCCGCTTCTAGCCTCTTTTGCACTGTTGGTTTCAAACGGCAATATTGTTTATGTACCGGCCAGTACATAAACACGTGATCCATTATCCCTCCAACAACACTCAAGGCAGGCTACACTGTCCACAGCACCGAAAAAGCGATACCGCATGACAGGTTCATCCTTCATCGTAGTCAAGATTTTTAGCGCTCGCGCGGGGCAATCTGTCTCCCACGATTGAAGGTCTCCGCGGTAAAGGGGTCATCTCCTGCATGCCATTGCAGGCTGCCCCTAAACCTTAACTCCCAGCACCAGCCCATCACTGGGCGTAACAAGCCGGCACAAGGAACTTCATCGATGTGCCCTTTAACGGATTTTTAGGCCCGTCTTCGAAGCAGGCAGTACTGACTAGGATACTGCGCCATCCCGATGACTTTTATCATGGAATAGTATTATACATCAAAATTTCAGGTTATGCAAATACGGTTCCTACCAGAATGCCCAGAAGCGCTCCTGCCAACACTTGTATCGGGGTATGCCCGAGCAGTACCTTTAGCTCCTGATCCATTCTTATTTCCTTGGAGTGGTAAATGATCTTGTTCAGTACTTCGGCCTGTTTGCCTGCCGCGCGCCTTACACCCGCGGCATCGGCCATCACGATAAACGAAAGGATTGCAGATATTGCGAATTCACCCGAACCGAATCCGTATTGGATCCCTATGACCGTAGCCAGACATACCGAAATAGCGCTGTGGGAGCTGGGCATACCCCCTGAAGCTACGAATTTTCTGAAATCCAGCTTTTTATACTTGATAAGACAAAGGATGAACTTAATGAACTGTGCCAGAAACCATGACAGAATGGGCAAAGTAATGGCTTTATTGCTGAAAATACTGCTTAACGTCAAATTTGTCTTTCCTCCCGTGCTGCTACTGTCTGCTATTTATTCCTCTGGGCAATAAAAACTGCCATTTTGACAAGGAAGTCATTGTTCCCGATGGATTTTAAGGCTTCCACAGCTTTTTCGACAGCTGACTTCAACAACTCTTTGGCTTTATCCATACCCAGCTTGCTCACAAAAGTAGCCTTATTGTTCTTTTCGTCGCTCCCCACCGATTTCCCTGTAATTTCCACAGAGCCTTCATGGTCGAGGATATCATCCTTGATCTGAAAAGCAAGCCCGATATTTTCGGCATATACCTCCAAATTCGTACGGATCTCCTCGCTTGCATCCAGCAGTATGGCAGGCGCAAGGACAGCTGCCCTTATCAATGCTCCCGTTTTATTTTTATGCATGGTACAAAGCTCTTCATACGATATGTCCCTGTTTTCGGATTCCATATCCATTACCTGACCGGCTATCATACCTGAGATACCGGCTGCTTCTGCGATCAATCGGGCTGTTTGCGCTTTTTTAAGCCCGTTGTTCTTTTCATTCGTCAAATCGGCAAGCATGATCTCATATGCAAGGTTAAGCAATCCATCACCGGCAAGGACTGCCATTGCTTCCCCGAAAACTTTATGGTTGGTGGGCTTGCCCCGCCTGAAATCATCATTGTCCATGCAGGGAAGATCATCATGGATCAGCGAATATGTGTGGATCAGTTCAAGAGCAGTTGCATAGGGCATGATCAAAGACCTGTCACCTTTGAGCATATCGCATACTGCGACCGACAGCACCGGCCTTATTCTCTTGCCTCCTGCCATAAGGCTGTATTCCATTGCCTCATGGATACCGGATCTCTGGAACAGGTGCTTTGATATCACAGAATCAAGCCAGTTTTCAACGATCTCCTGATAATCTTTGTATAAGGCACTGAAACTCATATCGTCATATCTTCGGGATGAAAATCCTTTTCTGTCATCCCATCCTTTCCTTCAATAAGGATAGTTATCCTTTTTTCGATCTCATCAAGCTTTTTATTGCAAAAACGCACCAGTTCTATTCCTCTTTCAAACATTCTGATGGAATCTTCGAGTGTCAGCTCTCCGTTTTCCAGAAGCTCCACCACGCTCTCAAGTTCGGCTGCGGCCTGTTCATAAGTTATATCTTTCTTTTCCTCACTCTTTTTCATACATTTTCTCCCCTTCAAATAAACCTTAAAGGTTAATCACAAGAACCGTCCTCCTGGTTTACTGGTTTATAATGTTTTTTCGTGCAGAGCGCTGAACTCGCCGTCGGCTACCCTGATGACCAGCCTGTCTCCCGGCTCAAGTCCTTTTACCGAACGTACTATCGTTCCGTCCTCCTTCTTGATCACACCATATCCACGGCTCAATACCGTAAGAGGGCTCAAGGCATTCAACTTACCAGCCGCTATTCCCAATGCAGCCCGTAAGCGTTCCACCCTGGCCTTGCCGTGTAAACCCAGACTCCGCTCAAGAGAGTCGATCATCTGCCTTTTTTGATTTATTGAATCCATCGGCCTGATAAGGCTTTTCGACCTGGATATTTTATGTATTCTTTCCCGCTCTTTTTTCAATCTTTGTAATAATGAACCGGTCAGCCTTTTTTTATAAATCTCAAGTCTATCGGTCAATATATGTTTTTCCGGTACTACAAGCTCGGCTGCCGCCGAAGGCGTAGGCGCTCTCAAATCTGCGACGAAATCCGAGATCGAAAAGTCTGTTTCATGTCCTACCGCCGATATGACGGGGATCTCAGATTCTGCTATGGCCAGTGCAAGCCTTTCATCATTGAATGCCCACAGATCTTCCAGGGAACCTCCTCCACGGGCAAGAATTATGACATCGACATTTTTTAATGAATTGAAGCATTTGATGCCATTGATCAGCTGAGCCGGGGCTTCGGTCCCCTGTACGGCCGATGGATACAGTATCACTCTGTTGTTCGGATAGCGCCTGTTCAAAATGTTCGTTATGTCCCTTATCACGGCTCCCGTGGGTGAAGTAATGATACCTATGGCCCGGGGCAGCAGCGGGATAGGTTTTTTCCTGGCAGCATCAAAAAGCCCCATGGCTTCAAGCTTCTTTTTCAGCTGTTCAAACGCCATATACAGAGCACCTGTACCGTCAGGCTGCATGTCGTCTACGTAAAGCTGATATGTTCCCCCCTGGGCGTAAACAGATATGTATCCTCTTGCAATGATCCTCATTCCTTCTTCCGGTCTGAATTTCAACCGGCTGTTCTGGGATCTGAACATCACACATTTTATGACCGAATCCTTATCTTTCAATGAAAAGTACATATGGCCCGATGTATGGGCTTTGAAATTTGAAATCTCACCCGTGACCAGAACATCCGAAAGCAGCATGTCGCTGTCAACAAGCCGCTTTATATATATGGTGAGTTCTGTGACGGTCATGGCCTTATTCATGGCTGTTCCTCCGATTTATTATCGGAATAGCTTTTTATTTCTTCGTATATCTTTCCCAATACCCCGTTGACGAATGTTTTGGATTGGTCTCCGCCATACTTTTTCGCCATTTCGACCGCTTCGTTTATTGACACATTGACGGGAATGTCATCTCTGTATTTCATTTCATAGCATGAAAGACGCATTATGGCCAGATCCACTTTCGGCATTCTGTTGATAGACCAGTCTTTGGCATGATGGGCTATAAGCTCGTCCAGCTCTTCTGATTTTTCGGCCACACCGTTGACCACATCCAGAAAGTATTCCTTATCCGGATCACTGGTTATCTGGTTTTCCTCCATGAACATCTCGATCTGCTCCTTGATATCATCCTTTTGTATCTGTATCTGATAAAGCAATTTCATCGCATTCTCTCTGGTCTCTCTTCTTCCCAAGGATTGTCCCTCCACATTCACATTCAAAGTCCGAAACAATATTGCATAATCAGATTAAATCATGTCAGGGCTTTTTGTGCAATATAAAAAATACGTTCTTCTGACGGAGCCGGTTTTGAGAAATTCAGATTGCCGTAATCCCCAAGAAGCTGAAGTCCGGCCGATTTCAGGGCTCCTTCCATTTCCTCCCTTGTATACGCCCTCTCCCTGTGGGTCTCATCAAAGCGCTCATAAAGCCCGTTTTTGCTTTTTACAAAAAAGGTGATATCAAAGGTCGTGATCCGTTTTTTGCTGTCGTATGTATTCTGCCACACCCATGAGATTTCGTCACCCAGTTCGTAAAAGGTTTCGTTTCCCAAAACATGTGACAGCTTGTACGGGCTGTTGGTGTCGAAAATGAACAGTCCTCCGGGGTTCAGATAATTTCTGACCAGACCGAACACCTTTTTCAAATCCTTCATTGAAGTAATATAGTTGATGGAATCCAGCAGGCATAAAACGGCATCGACTGTTCCGTACAGCTCGAATTCCCTCATGTCCTGATTCAGAAACAGAATGTCTGCACCTGCATCCTTCGCCTTTTGATAGGCTTTCCCCAGCATGTCGACCGAGGAATCCAGAGCGATCATATCATATCCGCGCTTTGACAGTTCAATGGCTAAACTTCCGGTCCCGCACCCAAGCTCAAGTATGAGCCTGGGTGCACACCTGAATTTCATAAAGGCTGATTGTAAGTAATCAGCCCACTCAGTATAGTTGATATCGTGTGTTAGTCGGTCATAAACCTCCGCCATGTGTGTGTACATACCATTACCCGTAATTCAGACAGCCTTGCTTTTTTTCTTTCTGGAAATAATACCTCCGATGCGTCCTGTTTCCTTTGGACTAAGGCTTTTCCAGCCGCCGGCCTGGATTTTTTCCAGCAAGCCAAGTTCTCTGGCTACTTCCAATTTCAGCTGATCATCATTCTTCAGCATATTGCATCACCCCATGAACCATTATTGCCATCCATGCCCATGGGTATACAGTCAATTACTCACTTCGCTCGGATTGACTGGATAAGATCCTTCGCTTCGCTCAGGATGACCTGGTCAATCACTCACTTCGCTCGGATTGAC
>DULR01000033.1 GCA_012840245.1 Clostridiaceae bacterium | reverse complement strand
GGACTAGGCTATATGACTCCGAGTGAATATGCCAAAACACTTGAGATGGCTTAAATTAGGCATCTCAAGCAAAGTTAATGGTCAAAAGGCTAACTTAAATTTTGATGGAAAGAATGGGGCAAGGTCAACTCTCCTCATAATAATGATATAAAAATTTAGTATTGTTCTCATCTATGATCATAAAATATAAATCTCCTATACTTTATCGACTTATCTGCAAAATCGTAGCCAGAAAATGGATATGTCAAATCTGGAAACCATTCATGTAAGTCCAATTCAACCTCTACATCAATATTCCTATACTTTGAAATTATTGCTGCTGTCTGCAAGGCTACTATCGTAAATTCCGTTGATTTAATTTTTCTTACGTTTTACCTTTCTATTTATAAATACTAATCCCATCACAATTAAAATTAAAATAATTGCAATAAACCCTGCTGCGGTATGTAGTTTGTCCTGCTGCTCCTGTATTGGGAATAGCTCAAATGAACCGTTAATTAGGTATAAAACATCAAAAAGAAGGATTATTGAAATAAACCAAATTAATGAACTTATGATGATCGAACTAATATTCCTGTCTTTTCCTTCCACTTTATTAACCTCACCCTTAATGTACCCTGAACAAAGTAAAATCTAAGAGGTTTATAATAAATGTATGCTATGGAATGTTTATGTACATAATGATGTATTAATTATTTTCTTTATTTTACCATAATAAATAACAATTGCGAGAAAAAAGCCCCTGAAAATTCAGGAGCTTTTGCTTGTTATAATTGGTCTATTTTGTTATCGTTGTCTTCCAGAGTCCGTGCAGGTTGCAGTATTCGTAGATTTCAACTTCGCCTGACTCGGGCACTATAAAGGTCGCTGTTGGTTCCTGGCCCGGAGAAAGGCGTACTTTCTGCACTCTGTCACTGCAGATTACACAAATCCACTGAATATAATGTTCTTCGACCATCGGGTGGGCAACAGAGCCTACCTTGACCGTAATTTTATCTCCATCGACTTCAGCTACAGGTACGTGCTTTTCCTTTGAAGCATCGACAGTATTAGCTACAAGCTTTTCCATCGGCTTATCGCAGCATACTATTTCAACACCGCTATCCTCTATTTTGCCAATCAAGTTGCCGCAAACGCTGCATTTGTAGAAATCAGAATTAACTTTCATAATACACCTCCATAAAACTTATTATTAAATCAAAAGACAGACATTATTAATAAAGAATGTCATCAATATGTGTATGAATACTTTTACCACCCTATTCATTCTTTTAAACCAGTTTTCGCAAAGGAATAAAGAAATGCAAATGAAGTATACTTATAGCCGGGCACAGTTTTTATTTTATCGGTTGCCCTTGTTTTAATTTATTTATATACTCAAATTGACAAGAAAATTTTAGGAGATGTGACTATGGGAGAAATAAAAAAAGCATATATCGTTCCTCATCCTCCTCTGATCATTCCTGAGGTGGGCAGGGGTGAGGAAAAAGCTGTTTCATCGACTATAGAAGCATATCATGAAATTGGAAGGCAAATAAAGGATCTGGCCCCCGACGTCATCATAATAACAACTCCTCATGGCCCGGCTTACAGCGACTATATTCACATCTCATCAAAGCAAATAATGAAAGGCAGCTTCAAAATGTTTGGCGCACCTGAAGTAGCTTTAGAGTTTGATACAGAGAAAAAACTGATCGATGCCATAATTGACAGAGCCGAAAGCTGCGGTATTGAAGCCGGAAGCGAAGGTACGCAGAACTATGAACTGGATCACGGGTCACTGATACCTTTATACTTTATATCCCAATATTATCATGACTTTACTGTGGTCCGTATTTCCATATCAGGACATTCGCTGGAGCAACTGTACACCTTCGGCAATTGCATTCAGAAAGCAGTATCCGATTATGATAAAAACGTAGTTTTCATAGCAAGCGGAGATTTATCACACAGGCTCAAAGAAGACGGTCCATATGGGTTTGCTCCCGAAGGACCTCGCTTTGACGAGTATATAATCAATGCAGTTAAAAATTCCGACTTCAAAAAGCTGTTGACCATTGATCCGGACTTTTACAGCAAAGCAGGAGAATGCGGGTTGAGATCCTTCGTAATAATGGCAGGAGCTTTAAACGGCCTGGCGGTGTGCTCCTCTGTTATGTCTTATGAAGGCCCCTTTGGTGTCGGTTATCTGACTGCCGCCTTGTCCATAAACGGTCATGACCTTTCCCGTGACCTTATTTCGTTTATTGAATGCAAACACAACAGCGAGATCGAGGCGACCCGCAAGGCTGAGGATCCTTATGTATCGCTTGCCAGGACAAGTCTCGAATACTATGTAAAACGAGGAAAGATCATGGAAGTTCCCGACTATCTGCCGCCGGAAATGACCACACAGGCAAAGGGTGTTTTTGTTTCCATAAAAAAATATGGTCATTTGCGTGGGTGTATCGGAACTATTTCTCCTGTTAAAAAGAATGTAGCCGAGGAAATAATCCAGAATGCTGTCAGTGCCGGAACACGCGATCCCAGGTTCAATCCAGTCAAGGAACATGAGCTTAAGGATCTGGTCTACAGCGTCGATGTCCTTGGAGATCCTGAGCCTGTAAGCAGCGTTGGTGAGCTTGACGCTAAAAGGTATGGGGTCATTGTTACCTCAGGTTTCAAAAGAGGACTTTTGCTGCCCGATCTTGAAGGAGTGGATACTCCTGAGCAGCAGATAGAAATAGCGTTGTCAAAAGCCAATATCGGCAAAAATGAAGATTATTCCATCATGAGGTTTGAAGTCATCCGCCACAGGTAGGTAGAACATGACAGGAATCAAAGCACAGTATTATACGAAGCTCGATAACGGGGTCATCCACTGTCAGCTATGCCCACATAATTGCCATATAAAACCTGATAAAAAAGGAATCTGCTGTGTAAGAGCCAACTCAGGCGGAGAGCTGTATGCCGAAAGCTATGGCCAGCTCTCCGCCCTTGCTCTGGACCCTATTGAAAAAAAGCCTCTTTATCGTTTCCAGTCCGGCTCAATGATACTTTCGGCAGGTAGTTACGGCTGTAATTTTTCCTGCTCATACTGCCAGAACTATGGCATATCCATGGAAAAGCCCGAAACAGCCTTTATATCGCCTGAAAACCTTGTCTATAAGGCTTTTTGTCTTAAGGAATCAGGGAACATCGGACTTGCATACACCTATAATGAGCCCTTTATCAGCTATGAGTATGTATTGGATTGCTGCAAGCTGATCAGGGACAGGGGCATGAAAAATGTGCTTGTGACCAACGGATATGTTCAGGAAGCTCCCCTGCTGGAGATGCTTCCCTTTATCGATGCCATGAACATAGATCTTAAAAGCTTCAGCCAGGAGTTCTACAGGAATATCTGCAACGGGAATGTCGATCATGTGAAGCGGACCATCGAAATTGCGTCAAAGGTCTGTCACGTCGAAATAACCTGTCTTGTTATCCCTGGACTGAATGATTCGGAAGAGGAGATCGAAAACATGGCTATGTGGCTTTCTTCTTTGTCCCCTGATATTCCGCTCCACCTTACCCGATTCTTTCCCAGGTATAAAATGCTCGATAAACCTGTAACTCCAAGGTTTGTTCTTGAAAACCTCGTCTCTGTAGCAAAAAAACATCTAAGGCATGTATATATGGGGAACATCTGATCTAATAGATTTGTCTATAGCAGGAAAGTCATCATTCCCAGGGCCAGGAATATCTGAGCGCTGTAATAGGTTACAAGAACCGGTTTTTCCAACGCCATACCCTGCCTTGGTGAGAATTTTTCATAAGCAAGAATAAAATCAGAGATAAAAAACAGCAAAGCACCAAAGGCAGTCAAAACAGTAGTGAGAAATCCTTCACTTATTGAAAGCAACCCGCCTATCGCATTTGCAAGCATAAAAGATATGATTATCAGATACAGATTTGCCGGTACAAGCATTTCTTTAAGATCAAACAAGCCTGAAAAGTTTATGACAACCAGAAAAACCAAACTGATTACCGCGAAAGCAACTAAACTGTTCATGCTGAATCCGTACCTCATGATAAAGCTGACACTATAGGCAACATGAGCCAGGAAAAAGGATAGAAGTCCTAAAAGAAAAGCATGACCGGTTTTAAAAGCAAGGAACACATCACCAAAGACCGACAAAGTAAAGCCTGCCATCATGAAGGCAGTGAACGGAACCACATCTGATTTCGCATACCAGAGCGCAATCCAGCCGAAAAGCCAGAACATGAGGCTGCACAGGCTTTTTAGTATCAGACGTTTCTTAAAATTCTGATACCTGCCTTTTGATAAAAGACAGACAAGTAATATGATCAAAGCTAAAAGAACAAGGACTCCCATTATTGGCGCGATATCGTTCATCATATACAACCCCAATAACATGTGATTCTTATATTTTACAATATTCCCCATATAATTGCATTAAGGTTACTTCAAATATTTAAGTATTACACTCCACTCCCACATGAGACGTTCAAGACTGTAATGTCCGTTAGCAGGGCTTGTGGATGGAAGGTACTGGCTTTTTATGCGGGTTTGAGGATAGCATAGCTTTCTGTATAATTCATCAGCCTTTTTTCCATTGGTAAAAATAGCTTCGATATGGCAGCTGGAAAGAATAACTGAAAGATCATTGGCAACAGGATTCATTATTGAGCTGTCCTTTGACTGATCAATGTCACAGCTCTTCACAACATCCCAAAGCGCAATGCCTTCGCAGGCAAGAAGCTCTTTTTTCTCTTCGATGGTTTCAGGAAGCTTATGCCCAGTGAGACAGGAAATCACTTTCCAGAATCTGTTCTGGGGATGCCCGTAATAGAAATTTTCCTCCCGGGATCTGACCGAAGGAAAAGATCCCAGTATCAGAATTCTCGAATGCGAATGGTAAATCGGTTCAAAAGGATGATCAATCATTGCTCAACCTGTCCTTCCTATATGCCGGCAGAAGGATGAATACCTTCTGCCTATTGATATTTACAGCTCCAAACATTCTTTTAGAACTGTTAATCCGCATCTTCACGATTAATGAACCCTATTATTATTGTAGCATAATCAGGTGATGCTGGTGACAGCTTTTATGAATTATATGCCCCTCACTGCTAAAAATAGAAAACAGGCAAAATGCAGACCCGAAATTTTTAACGCTATAATCCTGAATAAAAACATGGATGCCGGATAAAACAGACGGTATTATTTACTAGTGCATGCATCCTGCTGTTTGTTGTACTATAGAAAATGCAGCAATATTGACATCAATGGTACATCTTAGGAGGTCCTATAATGAATATAATCGTACATCTTATGTTTGCCTGGACCGTAAGAAACAGGATGAAAAAAACCCTTGGAGTAACACTGAACCTTCGCGGTTTTTTATATGGGAACATATTACCCGATATAAGCAGGAAATATGGAGAGTGCCCTCATTACATGAGAGACGCCCTCTCCCACGTTGTTTCTTCAAAGGACAAGCTTTTGAACAACGACAGCTGTTCCCCCAGCTCATACCAGTTTGCAAAGAGACTTGGGGCCATGAACCATTACCTTTCGGACTTTTTCTGCCTTCCCCATAATGAAGGCTATAAAGGTTCGAAAGCTCACCACGGCTATTATGAGCTGATGATGATAGCAAGGTACAGAAAAGGGCTTAGGGCATACAGAAAGCTTCTTGATGAGAATAAAACCACTCTGGGTCTCAGAAACCTCAGAGATTTCATAATAACTCACAACAAAGACTATGCAAGCAAAAAAGCCTCGGATGTCAACGATATACGTTATGCCCTGTTTGCCGTCACAAAGCTCAATGAGAGTATCCTGACCCATTCATTGGCTGGCAGGGAGAATGAGGACCGTTTCAAGGGCTTGGTCAAAGTCCCGGCTACTTTGTAAAATAAGCATCCTTGAACCTTATGACACGCAGTTTTATGTACTCGCCGGGCTGGTCTGAAAATTCGCTCAGCGGAGTGTCCAGCCTGTCATAGGTATGACAGCAGATTTTGATCTGTTTCGTCGTACTTCCTCTTTGAGTTACATAGAGGCAATGTCCGTATCTGTAGGGAGCGTAAGACTTTATCACCATTTGTATTACGTCTCCCTCTTTTACCATTGCAGGATCAAAACTTATCCAGTCGCCTTCATATATTTTGTATGCCATAGGTCCGTTGCTTTTCATGGAAACCGAATACTCATAGAATTCTTCCACACGGCACCACTTGTTCGATCCGCTGAAATAGCGGGAGCCGTACCAGATATACGGTACCATTCTTATATTACTGTTGATCCTTTTTTTATTTTCTTCAATTTTTTTATCATCAAAACCCGGTAACCAGCCGCCATAGGCAGCCCAGACACACTGGCTGCAGAAATTGGTACAGTCGTTGATACCGTAAAAAAACAGCCTTTTATCTTCGCTTACGCGGTAATAATCAGCGTATGCGCGGGCATACTCCACTCCTCTTTCTGCATTGTATATATATTTCATCATCATTACTTCCTCCCCGATAACTCAATACATAATATGCAGGTCACAATCTGCCTTAAAACATAAGAATATTTATGATCTATCGCCATATTCTTTTAATGGTGCTTATGCATGGGGTGATATCTTGATTATCGTTCTCCGTAAAAGAAGTATCATGGTTTTCGCGTTAACTGCAGCAGTTGTTCTGGCATTGGCGATAATTGCCCGTGCGCTTTTACTGTTAAGTCCTGATTCTTTATACACCGTCAAGATGGACGAGGATAAAAAGTTCATCAAGTGGGTGGATTTCAATGTCCCCTATTCCCTGCTGGAAAAAACACTTACTCTTGACATAAAGTCATATGGAACCGAGACCAAACTCAACTGGATAGAGCTTCTGGCTTATTGTGCAGCCAAGTGCGGCGGGAACTTCAAAAAGCACAAAAACTCCACTCTTGACAATCTTGTAAAGGAACTTAAAAACGGCAAGCAGATAAGTGAGCTTGCCAAAGACCTCAAATATTATCCATATTATTATGAAGCCTACTCGGCTGTTTTGGGAGGATTCGTGGGCGAATTCGAAATAGAGGTCGATGACAAGGACAATCCGGGTCAGAAGAAGTTTGTCAAAAAATATGGACTGAAAGCTTTCTCACCTATTGCAAAAGGCTACGGATATTCTCATTATGACGACTTCGGCAACAGCCGTTCCTATGGTTTTTCAAGAAAGCATCTGGGGAACGATCTGATGGGAAGTGTCGGAACCCCCATCATCGCCGTGGAATCAGGTATTGTAGAAGCCATGGGCTGGAACCAGTACGGCGGCTGGCGTATAGGCATCAGAAGCTTTGACGGGCTGAGATACTATTACTATGCCCACCTGCGCAAAAACCATCCGTATAATAACACACTATCAGAAGGACAGGTGGTAAAGGCGGGTGATGTCATCGGTTATCTTGGCATGACCGGTTACAGCACCAAACCAAATGTGAACAATATCAAGACTCCTCATCTTCATTTCGGTATGCAGCTTATTTTTGATGAAAGCCAGAAGGAAAGCGTCAACGAAATATGGATAGATGTATATAATATAGTCAGACTTCTAAATAAAAACCGATCTGCTGTAATGAAAGATCCTGAGCTTAATGATTACTTCAGAGTCTATGATATCAAGGATCCTGCCGTTCCACAGATCCTGGACAGCTCCCTCCTCATTCGGTAACAACCAGTCCAACTCTTTAATATAATACTACTAGAGCTAAACAAGCCCCTTAGAAAGAAAAAGGTGATCTACAATGCCCTTATCTGCCAGAGAACTACTTGCCAGAATCATCAGGTGCGAAGCGGAAGGGGAAGGCGACAACGGCATGAAGGCTGTTGCGACAGTCGTTATGAACAGGGTTCACGTACCTTATGGGGAATATCAGAGAGTATGCCGGGGCGATCTGAGATGTGTGATCATGCAGCCTGACCAGTTTACATGCGTCAAGGAAGTCGTTGCAGGACAATACAATCCTCAGAACATTTACAACATGACCCCTCTGCAGGTCCATTATGATATTGCCGATTGGGCTTTGTCCGGGAACAAGTCCCTCGCTGTTGACAACTGCCTGTGGTATTATAATCCCTTTATTCCGAACTGCGCCTCATATTTCCCCCGAAATCAGTCAGGAGTGTATTATAACCGGGTTGTCCAGCACTGCTTTTATACACCTACACAGCTATATGCAAAGACCTGAATGTAATAATTATTTATAGAAAAGAGGTTTATGGATATGAATGGTTATGATCAGTATATGGGTATGCAGCCCTTTGATGTCTCACCCTGCCCGGGATGCGGCACCGGTATGTCCACCCAGGGTTTAATGCCAATGACACAGCCTGTTACACCTCCAAGGCAGGATCTTTTAAGTCAATTGCCAACCGGCATTCCGCAAGGGCCGGGTTTGGGAACTGCACCGATTGCACAGCAACGGATCCGGCAGCAGGCAGCAGCAACGCCCCAGGATATTGAGCCGATCGTACCCTGGGATCAGCCTATGCCGGTAACTACAGAAAGCCTGATGTACATGAATGGTTTTATGAGAACACAAATCGGACGAAGAGTAACAGTTGAGTTCCTGATAGGAACAAATACTCTGGTTGACAAAACAGGTACGCTTCTTGCTGTTGGGGCAAATTACATCCTGATCAACGAAATAGAAAGTGATGACATCCTGCTATGTGATTTCTATTCGATCAAATTTATGAAGTTTTATTATTAAAGTGCAGACGAATCATAGGGGATGGTTCCCCTGCGCACTAAAACTCAAAGATTTTTGCCGGTATAAGTGCGCAGAGGAACCATCCCCTTGATCCTGCGTTATCTGCGTGGTTTTGTAACAATGTCGATAATGATGCCTGTTACAAGGGATACGGCAAGTACGCCCGCAGCCAGCATGGCTGTGATAAAATATGCCAGATCCTCCATACCCGTTGAAAACCAGATGGATTTGACTATGCATACAAGGACGATTATAAGAAGGACAAGTGTTGGAATATATTTGAAGAACACTTTTCCCTTTGACATACGCCAGATCACAATCTGGAGACCGGCAACCAAAACACCCATTACCGAAATGATCAGGACTATGCGTAATCCGACATTCATGGCATACCTCGTATTAACCAGTTTATTCATATTATTTTCATATGCTTTGCTTTCAATTCATTAAAATGCCATGACAACCCACATAAAAAAAGAAATATAAAACGTAATACCCATATGATCAATGTGTTGTCGATATATATTTCCTGTCTATAGTTATGACACTGTTGTAAGTGGAGTCGATTTTTTTGATTTCGGCATCAAGGAGCTCCCTCAGCTGCGTATCACTTATTTTGTAAGCAGGCGGTACCACTACGTCAAAGATAAGGTTGCTGTGGGTCTTGCCAACTACGACCCTGAAATCATGCATGGAAAGCTCACTGTCTATTTTGGCCAGAATGTCGTTGACCTGTCTTCTCAACGAATTTACCATTTCGTCATCAGTGACTATCGGATCCATATGTATTACCAAATTGACATTGAGCTCTGCAAAAACATCCCTCTCTATTACGTCCATAAGATCATGGCTCTCCAGCACATCCCTGTCTGCAGGTACCTCGACATGAACAGACGCAAAATAATTGTCAGCCCCATAGCTATGGACGACCAGGTCATGAATGCCCAGAACTCCTTCATATCCAAGGATCTTCCGTTCAATATCCGAAACCAGTTCTTCATCAGGCGCAGTGCCCATAAGAAGGTTCATAGTCTCCAATATCAGTTTTATTCCCGAATAGATGATAAAAAGCGCCACAGCTATCCCCATATAGCCGTCAACTTGTATTCCGGTCAGTCTGGCAAAGATAGCAGAAGCCAATACGGCGCCAGTGGAGATAACGTCATTCATGCTGTCCTGGCCTGTAGCTTCAAGGGCTGCAGAATTGATCCTTTTGCTCAGGTTTTTGTTGAACAAGCTTTGCCACAGCTTGACAAAAATAGACACCACAAGCACAGCGACAGTGATATAGCTGAACTTGACCGGCTCAGGATCTATGATCTTGAAGAATGATGATTTTATAAGCTCGAAACCTAAAAGCAGGATCACTACAGATATAACAAACCCTGTTATATATTCAGCCCGCGCATGCCCATAAGGATGCTTGTCATCGGCAGGCTTGCTGGATATTTTGAAGCCGACCAGAGTGATTATCGAAGAGCCGGCATCGGTAAGGTTGTTTACGGCATCAGCGGTAACCGATATGCTCCTGAACAAAGTTCCTGCGATAAGCTTTATAGCAAAAAGGACCAGGTTGGATATGATGCCAACTGCACCGGCTAAAATGGCATATCTTGTCCTGACAACCGGTGATGTGGTTTTCTGGTAGTCCTTTATGAACGTTTTAACCAGTTTATCGATCATTAAAATACCTCTATATCAGGTCTGATGTTCCGAGCATGCGAATTCCTCGCTGCGCCCGGATTAACAAGTAAGGAGCGCTTTTCCAATGATCCGGAACCGATCTACTCTGTTATAAAGTTCTGAACAAGTGATTCCAGGGTATCTCTTCTTCTTATCAGTCTGTCGTTCCCGTTTTTATCGATCAGAACTTCGGCTGGCCTTAAGCGGCAGTTGTAATTTGAGGACATGGCATAACCGTATGCCCCGGCATTGAATGCAACAACCATATCGCCGACCTGAGCTTTCGGAAGTTTTCTGTCTTTGGCAAGGATATCTCCTGTTTCACATATATTGCCCACTATTGTGGCTGTTTCTTCACCGGTACCTGCGCCATCACCTTTCTTTATGATGGCCACTTCATGCCATGAATCATACATTACAGGACGTACAAGGACATTGAAACCAATGTCTGTTCCTATATAGGTATTATCGTAGTTTTTCTTGACAGAATGAACGGTCCCAAGCAAAATGCCACATTCGGCCACGATATACCGTCCTGGCTCCATCTTGAATACTACATCCTTATTAGGATATTCTTTCAGGAAGTCTGACAGAACCTTATCAAGTTCATCTCCCAGTTTATTCAGATCAAGAGGTTTTTCTTCCTTCCTGTATGGCACGCCAAAGCCTCCGCCCATATCAATGAACGATAATGACGGAAACTCTCTGGCAATCTCCAGGAAAGACTTCACACCATCAACATATGCCTTTCCGTCCAGGAACAGGGAACCTATATGCTGGTTGATTCCCGCCAAAGTAAGATTGTATTTCTGAAGGATGGCTTTGACCTCAGGTATGAATTCTTTCTGTACCCCGAATTTTGTCTTCTTTCCCGCAGTTATGACCTTCTCATGATGGCCTGCACCGATCCCGGGATTGAAGCGTACCGCCACCCTTCCTCCGGGATTTATCTGTCCGAACGTTTCAAGCTGGGAAAGGGAATCAACGCCTACCAGGATATTTCTGTCTATGGCATGCTTCATTTCCTCAGCCGATACGTTGTTGCTGATATAAAATATCTGCTCGGGCTTAAATCCTGCCATAAGCTCGATATATATTTCTCCGGGAGACATGGCGTCGACGTCCAGTCCCTCTTCTCTTATTATCTTAAGTATTTCAAGGTTTGTATTGGCTTTTGCCGAATAGTTGATCCTGACATTCTTATTGGGAAGAAGATTTTTCATATCCCTGCATTTTTCTCTCAAAATCTCTTCGGAATAAACGTAAAGCGGTGTACCGTACTTCTCTTTAAGCCTGAAACACATATCATTGGTTATAAACATAATCCATGCTCCTTTTATCTTCTTGAAAGTTCTATAAGCTTTATTTCATTCTTTATCGATTCCTTGAACAGATCGACCAGATTCTTCTTCTTGGAATACAGGCAGGTGGAGTGCACCCTGTCTTCTATATCTCCCGTCAATACCACCGATGAATCGGCAATAAGTCTGATCTGGTCCTGCTGCTTGTCGGTCAGGTATATTATTGCGCCCGGAAATTCGAATGGAGGGTTTGTTATGATAACCAGCTTCAATTTCCTTTCCACAGCGCTGACAAGCTCGTCATTTATCTCATGGAGTATTTTATGGGATACTGAGATATATGCCCGTTCTTTAGCATTTCTCAAGATATTTCGCATCTTGTTCAGGATATGCTTCTCGCCTTTGATGGTGATATAACCTTCAGGATCATCCGAACGAAGTTTCAGGTTATTGACAAGATAATTCTTGATTTTTTGGATCTCAAGGATACGGTTGTCGCATAATTCACCTGCACTGACAGGTATGTAACGGGTAGAAGTGCCTTCGGTTATATATGCTGCTCCCTTTTCAACAAGTCCCGCTAGGGCAGAATATGTGTTTGAACGGGATATTCCCGAAACCTTTGAGACTTCGTAACCCGTCATCGGCCCTTCATTAACCAGAATGGCATAGATCGTGGCTTCCTGCCTGGTAAGCTGAAGCTTCATCAATGATTCTATTATATCCATGCCATAATCCTCCTCAACTGATCCGTTAATTAAAAAAACAGTATTCCTGTAAAGGGACACTAATTTGGATGTTTTTAAGAAAAATATATATTATGGCATGGACTTTGTCAATAAAAAATTAAGTCTTTACTCATCTTCAGCCATTTCAAAGTGTTTATGCCTGACACCCTTTGATAATGGCTCTTCGTCATGCTTTTTCTCATCGGAAGATTTGGCCGGTTCGGATTCATAATCAAAGGTTTTTCCGAAAATCGGATCGGCCATTTCATAGTCATAATACTCTTTCGGGGGAATGTCTTTATACCTCGGCGTTTTCTCCATGTTACCAACTCCTTGCTGTAGGCCGTTTTATTCTTATCTTCCCCCGTTATCGCCGTTTAATACCCCGCACAGTTGTTGCAGTAACCATATACCTCCAGATTGTGACCTTTGACTGTAAAGCCGAAACGGTCTTCAAGGAGTTTCTCATATTCTTCAAGCGGGCAACCGTCAATGGCAAGAAGCTTCCTGCACTTCACACAAAGCAGATGATGACGGTGTTCATTGCCATGCAGCTCATAAACAGCTCTGTTGCTGTCGGGAATGTTTACCTTCGATACGATATCTTTTTCATGCAGGGTCTCAAGCACCCTGTATACTGTCGAAAGACTTATCGAAATATTGTTCTGCTTAAGTCTGATATAGATATCCTCCGCTGAAAGCGGAATTTTATTCCCTTTCAAAACTTCCAGTATGGCTATCCGATGCTTCGTGCTTTTCAGATTCCCGCTTTTCAGCATTTCATCAAAACGATTTTCAGGATCCATTTTCCGGCCCCCTTAAGCAAATCTCTTTCTGAAAAAGTAAGTGAAGAAGAAAATAACCGATGATATCAGTATAATGGTCGATCCTGTCGCGGTCTCAAACGAATATGAGAGGATAAGACCGGTTATTCCCGAAATAAGTGAGAACGCCACGGCCAGAAAATGATACTGTCTCTGGTTTCGGGCAACATTTCTTGCGGCGGCTGCCGGGAGGACCAGAAAAGAATTGATCACCAGAAGTCCGATCCATGACATTGAAACCGTTACTATGACTGCAACCACACAACTGAAAACGACCTCATACCAAAAAGTCCTTATTCCCCTGCTGCCTGCCAGTGAAGGGTTTATGCTTACAAGCAGCAGTTTGTTGAAAATGAAAAGCCAGAATACGATTACTATTGCAAGAACGATCGCAAGAAAGCCTATTTCTTCAGGGGTAATGCTCAATATGTCACCGATGAGATATGAGTTCAGTCTGGCGAAGCTCTTGCCATCCAAAGTCGCCAGAAATATGCCCAGCGCTATGGCAGTCGATGAGAATACTCCAATGATAGTGTCGCTTGCCATCTTTCCCCTGTTTTTTATGACTGCTACAAGGAATGCAAATACTGCAGAAAATATGACTGCCGATCCCATGGGCTGGACAAAACCCAAAATCCCTCCGATGGCAACACCCGTAAAGGCTCCATGACCAAGAGCATCAGAAAAAAAGGCCATGCCGTTGTTTACGATCATAGTCCCCAACAGGGCAAAAACAGGAGAAAGCAGTATAACGGCCAGCAAAGCGTTTTTCATGAAGATCATCCTGCCTTCTTCGGCCCATTCGAACGGAAGCACCTCCAATAGCTTATACCACCAGCTCATATAGCCTCTCCCCCTTTACTTCTGTTCTCCTTCTGCCACTTCAGTGAGAAGGTATCGTAAAAAACATCACTACCCAGCACCTCATCGGGCAAACCTGTTTTCAATACCGTTTTATTAAGAAGAACAACCCTGTCGGCATACTTCCTGACCATGTCCATATCATGAGAAACCAATATGATCGACAGGTCGTACGCTTTTCTGATATCAGAAACCGTTTCATAAAAAAGTTCCAGTCCGTTTTGATCTATTCCTGAAACCGGCTCGTCAAGAAGCAATATTTCAGGGACAGGATCCAGAGCCAGAGCCAGAAGGACACGCTGCAGCTCACCTCCTGAAAGAGCTCCGATCCGCCTTGAAATAAGATGCTCGGCTCTTACTTTTGCCAGCCTTTCATTCACCCGCGCAATCTCTTTTTTGCTCCGGATAAGCCAGGCAGGATATTTTGACCTGCTTGCAAGAAACAGATCAAGTACTGTGGTTGGTGAGGAAATGTCCAGATTGATGCTCTGAGGCACATAACCCATAACGGGAGCTTTCAGTATATCATCGTCAGACTGGACAAACTTCAGGCTTCCCGAATGAGGCATCTCACCCAGAAGCGCTTTTATCAGGGTACTTTTCCCCGCGCCATTGGGACCTATTATGGCTGTGAGCTCACCGCAATGAATATGGAGGTTGACATTCTCCAATATCACAGTGCTGCCTATGGTAACACCGAAATTTTCGATCTTTGTACAGCAAAGGCCGCAGCATTCCTGACGGCAGCTGTTTTCGTGAAATTTACTCTCAATCATAAAGCGCCTCTGTCAATACCTTAAGATTTTCTTCCATGGTCTTTTCATAGCTGTCGGGAGCAGCATCTTTCGGTCCGGTAACCACCGGATCAAGAATATACACCTTTGCACCAGTCTCGCTTGCTATGGCCTCGGCAGCCTTTACCGAATACTGAGGTTCGGCAAAAAGAACCTTGACCCCGGAGTCATTTATTGCCCTGATGGTTTCTGCAAGCTCACCTGCGCTCGGTTCCGAGCCTGGCTCCCTTTCAACCACCGATACTATATTCAGACCAAATTCCTGCGCGAAATAGGGGAAAGCTTCATGGAAGGTGACGATATCCCTTGTTTTTATATCTTTTAGTGCATCGTGCATCTTTTCCTTCAAAGCTTCCAGTTTTTCAACATATTCTTCACTGTTTTTTCTGTAAAGCTCCGCATTTTTTGCATCCAGCCAGGCAAGCCCTTCAGTGATATTTTTGACCTCCTGGATGGCACCGCTTATACTTACCCATACATGCGGATTGTCTTCTCCGTTTTCATTCTTCAGAAGCGGTATGCCACTTGAGGCTTCGATTACTTCAAGGTCAGGAAGCTGGCTTATAACCTTATCCATGAAGGATTCCATTCCTGCCCCGTTTATAACGAAGATGTCGGCTTTCTCCAATGTCTTCATGTCGGCGGGAACAAGCTGATAATCATGAAGGCAGCCCGTCTGAGGTTCAGTCATGTTTATGACTTTGACTCCGGGGATATCGTTGGTTATATTTGCCGTAAACACATATATGGGGTAAAATGACGTTACAATGATCAGATCATCATCCGGTTTTTCATGATTGGGGCTGTTCACGCCACATGCAGATAAAGCCAGCATTATAATAACAATCAAGATTATCAATCTATTTTTTCCTGACAAGGTTAATCCCTCCGATTCCAAATGGGAATGATTCGCATTTGCACACTCTATATTATGCACATTTTTTTATAAAAAAAAAGTATTTTTTATTTATTTCTCAATAAAATGATTTTTTATCAATCAGGGGGCATTTCCTGCTGAGTTGAATATTATGAAGTAGGAGCTTGTACAAGGAGTATGCCATGTGTTTCCGGAACCGAAGGAGACTTAATATTTTTTGCGGCCGAAGGTGCAGACGGTGCTGCTGTTGCTGCTGTTGTTGTTGCTGCTGTTGCTGCCGCTGCTGCTGCCGCTTCTGATATTAGTCTCGCAAGGCTTTGCCCATGCCGCTGCACAGGTTCCCCTTAATTGATTTGCCTGCACAGGGCTGCATATTTAGCCCCGGGTCCGATCATACCGGACCCGATTTTTATATTGAAAAAGATCCTTCGCTTCGTACAGGATGACAATAAAGTAATATAGTAGCCCGGCTTTAGTGCCGGGCTACTATGGACAGGACATAAAAAGGAGAGCCGATGCTCTCCTTTGAAGTTTGCGATTACCAACGGTTTCCGCCAAAGTTTCTGTTGCCGCCACGATTGTTTCTTTCCATTTTTCTTGCTCTTCTGCAATCCGGGCATCTTTGGGGTTCGTTCTCAAAACCTTTTTCTTTATAGAAAGCCTGTTCGCCTTCGGTAAAGATGAATTCTGAGTTGCAATCTTTGCATGTTAAAGTTTTGTCTGCCATTAGTCTATACCTCCTTAATTTATTTGGATCCGGGTCTTCTTTGATATTATTCACTCCAAATAAATTAAAGAGTGCTAAACCTAAAAAGATTAAATCCATGCGTATAAGACTGACTTACCGGTTTAGTATAACACCAAATGCCCGTTATTACAAGAAAAATATTAATGATTATCATTAATTGGCAATTTTCTCGCTTAATCTCAATGTATCGGCCACCATAGCAATAAACTCGGAGTTTGTCGGTTTGCCTTTTCTCGTATTGATGGTATAGCCGAACAAATCATTTATGGCATCGACCTTACCTCTGTTCCATGCAACTTCTATGGCATGGCGAATTGCACGTTCAACCCGGCTTGGTGTTGTCTTATGATTCTTTGCCAATTCGGGATACAACCTTTTTGTGACAGCACTGATGATTTCTCTGTCCTGTACTGCCATCATGATTGCGTCGCGCATATACTGATAGCCTTTGATATGCGCAGGTACGCCTACGTCCCGCATGATCTGGGTTATTTTTGTCTGAACACTGTCGACACTGCTTGTTGACCTTGACGGAGCCGAAGAAGGTGCCGGCTGATCCATCCTGATAACTGTAGGACTGTGGGTTCTTACAAGTTCTCTGATCCTTTCGACCAGGATGCCTAAATCGAAAGGCTTTACGATGTAATAGATTGCGCCCAGGGAGAGTGCCTGCTGTGTAATAGTATCCTGTCCGACTGCAGATAGTATGATAAATAATGGCTTTTCAGATGCATTTACATTTTTGAACCGTGTGAGTACCCCCAACCCGTCAAGTCTCGGCATAATTATGTCTAGAACGACAATATCCGGTTTGGTTTTCTCGATCATCTCAATGGCATCCTCTCCATTTTCGACTCTTGCGGTTACCTCTATGTCGCTCTGGCTTTCCAAAAACTCACAGATAATCATACCAAATGCGACGTTATCATCTGCGACAAGTACCTTAATCTTATTATTCACACTAATACCTCCCTCTTTTTCTATGAGTTCATTATATTGTTGAATTACATATTTTACAAGTAAATATTTACTATTACCTGATTATATAAGCGGAAATCTGCATGATTAGTAAGTTTTTCAGATTTTTAAATTTTATCCAAGGGAAATATGACGAAGTTTAGTATCCTGCTTCCATGATTTGTGCAGAGATTTCTGCAAATATCGGGGCAGCACTGACTGATCCGCTTTGTCCGTCCTCTATGAAAACACACAGGGAATATCGCGGAGCATCTATGGGGAAGTATCCTGAAAACCATGCATGGAGAATATTGCGGTTATCTCTGACCCATCCGGTCTCAGCGCTTCCTGTTTTGCCTGCACTGCCTCCATGGCCTTTTATATCAGCCCATTTGCCGGTTCCCGACTGAACGGTCAGCAGCATCATCCCCTGAAGTGCCGATGCAGTTTCTTTGGATATTATTCTTGTCCATGAAGGATGACTGACATTCCTTATCAGCTCACCCTTATCATTGACGATTCCTTTTACGAGAGAAACCTTGTTGAGAATACCCCCGTTGGCTATGACCGCAGTCATGTTTGCAGCATGAACAGGAGATATCAGGATCTCACCCTGTCCAATGGATATATTTCCGATTTCGGGGGGAGAAGCAGGTCCCAGAAAACTTGGAAGCAATCCGGCCGGTTCTTCTATTCCCTGATAGACTAATCCCGTTTTACCTCCCAGGCCAAATTTCTCGGCCATATCCAGAAGCTTGTCTCTTCCAAGCATAAGCCCAAGATGAATGAAATACGAGTTGCACGATCTGGCGAATGCCTGAGCCATATTGATACTGCCGTGGCCGCCCTCGTCATAGCTTGTGCACTTCATTTTTATACCGCCCAAATCGACATAGCCGGGGCAATCGAAGGTCAGGTCGGCGGAAATGCCGTCTTCCAGAGCTGCCGCTGCAGTTATAATCTTGAAAACGGAACCTGGCGTATATGTCCCTAAAGCCCTGTTGAACAGCGGTTCATTGCTGTCAGCCAGATACCGGTTTATATTTGAAGGGTCAAAGTCAGGTCTTGAAGCAATGGCTAAAATCTCTCCTGTGAGAATATCCAGAAGTATGACCGCTCCTTTGTCGACCATGCGATCCATGGTATTTTCGACGATGCTTTGCAGATGATAATCCAAAGTCAGCTGGACATTAAGTTTGTCCTTGTTCATACTGTTCCATATGCGATATCCGAAGTCGCTCATGAAGCCATCTCCGGCATCAGCGATTATACCCGCATATACGCCTCCGCCACGCTCCAGCGTTTCCTGATAAACTTTTTCGATCCCAGCAAGGCCTTCTTCCCCTTTTTCATCAACATACCCCAAAATATGAGTGGCCAGGGTATCTGCATCATTTCGCACTCTCATGTCGATAACACTGATACCCTCAAGAGAAGAGGTCGATATGGCCTTAGCCTGTGCTGCGGTTATATCTGCAATATAAGGCAGGTTGCTCTTTGACAGCTCTCCCGATAAATACTGAGGTGTGACTTCAAAAATGCTGGCTACGGCACTGAGATCGGCAGGATTGTTCAAAAGCGTGTAAGGCTGCAGGATCGCTTTCCAGCAGGTTTTCCTGTTGGTCAGTCTTATTCCGTTCCTGTCAAGGATATCTCCGCGCTCCCTGTAGACAAGGCGGCTGCGGGATTGCTGGAGAGCTGCTCTTGCCGAGTACTGCTCTCCTTTTAAGGTCTGGATATTGAAAAGTTTTATGGCTACTATGACCAGTAAGAATAAAAATATAGATCTGATAAAACGAATGCGTTTGTAATACAAAGGAACACCCCCGTCAAAGAAAGCGTTCCCAATATTGTGCAAATTTATTCAAATTTTTGTTTAACTTTGGCAGATCAGGGTAATTACTATCCGTATTTCTCTTCTTCTGCTCAAAATCCGCTCCACATGTCAGTCATATAAATCCCTGCAACAGAGTATTATATTAGAGTTGGAAAGGAGATAGCCATGGAGATCTATAGGAATTTTACTTGTTTGCATGGAAGCGACAGACATGTCCTGGTCAGATATCAGTCCGAGTTCTATGAATTTTCTCCTGAATCTATCACAGGCAGGAGATCTGTCAATAACGACAAAAACCTGTATGAGGACAAAAGCGATCCACCCGGGCAGTATATTATCGACGACAGGTAAAATCCCCTATTTCATTATTTCCCAATATGCTCTCGCTTTCCTGATATCAGACTCTACCTGATGTTTCAGGGCTTCGATGTTTTCAAATTTTTTCTCTCCCCGGAGTTTATGGATAAAACAAACCTCGATATCCTTTCCGTAAATATCCTCATTGAAATCAAGAAGATGTGTCTCAATTGAAAAGACGTTCTTATTTTTCAATGTGGGCGCGACTCCAACGTTTGTTATGCTGTTCACCCATTTGTCATCATATTTTGTCTTTGTTATATAAACCCCGTTGGCAGGAACGACCATATCGGGATGAGCCGTGATATTCGCCGTTGGAAAGCCAAGGGTACGCCCTACGCGCTTTCCATCGACCACCGTGCCATACAGGGAAAAATGCCTTCCCAGCAACTGAAAAACTCTCTCGATCTTGCCTTTTTTGATATACTCCCTGATGAGAGTGCTGCTTACCACCTCAGAATTGACTTTTACAGGCGGTATCACAATTACCCGGAAACCGAACTTTTCACCGCTTTTCCTTAAATATTCCACATCCCCCCTGCCCATATACCCGAATCTGTAATTGAAGCCTACGACAGCCAAACGGATATTCAGTGTATCCACAAGAATATTCTTGATAAATTCGTCGGGAGACAAACGTGAAAATGCCTCGTCAAAATCCTGATAACACAATATGTCCAGACCGGTGGAGGCCAAAAGTCTTGTCTTCATTTCATTCGTTGTTATAAGGGGAGTTATCAGTGTCTTTCTCAGCATGGTATCCGGATGCTTCTTAAAAGTGTAAACAACCGATTGCAAATCATTCAGCCTGCACTCGCTTATCAAAGTGTTTATGAGAGCCATATGGCCTATATGCAGTCCGTCGAAGTTCCCCAGCCCAACTCCTGTATGCCTGTTGAACACGTTTTTTCTGATATCAGTGATTACCTGCAAGCAGATTCCTTCCTTTCAAAGTCCATTACTGTCACAGCCTATCCATTTATAGATCCGCAATTCCGGTCTCTTATCACGGATTATTATCTTTCCCACTGCCATGAAACCGCCGCTTTCATGATATACCCTCACAAAACCTTCGCTCAAATCTTCCATTGGTACGTCAAGACCGTTCCTGAACCTTCTGGCATCTTTGTCATTCAACCTGACAACCGGAAAATCATTCAATGCCCAGTCCACAGGGAGCAATGCACTGTCTGGCATACCGTCTTCGGCATTTTCGAGTTCTTCCAAAGAATAAGAATTTTCTATTGTAAAAGGCCCTGAACGCATCCTCGTCAGGGAACCCATATATCCGCCGCATCCCAGCTTCTCACCTATATCATGGCACAGGGTCCTCATATATGTACCTTTTGAGCATTCCACATCAAGAACGACTTCGGCTTTATCGCCTCTGCGGACCATATCCAATATATCGATCCGGTAAAATGTCACCGTTCTGGGCTTTCTTTCAACCTCGATACCCTTTCTGGCAAGCTCATACAGCTTTTTCCCATTGATCTTTATAGCAGAATACATGGGCGGGATTTGCTTTATTTCTCCCAGAAAGCTTTTTATAGCAACTTCGATTTCCTCATCTGAGGCTTGTACAGGTTTTTCATACAGCACATTGCCTGAAGCATCCTGCGTATCAGTTGCAGCTCCCAGCATCAGACCTACCCTGTAAGTCTTTATATGATCCATAAAAAACTCTATCACTTTGGTGGCCTTGCCTACACAAACCGGCAGTACACCGCGGGCATCCGGATCAAGCGTTCCGGCATGTCCCACTTTCTGGGTTTTGCATATCCTTCGAATTCTTGATACCACGGCGAAAGAAGTCATCCCGGCCGGTTTGTTTATGTTAAGAATCCCATCCATCAGTCTACCCCTCGGATCTCCGGCAGAATGGCAGATACCAGATCATCTATAATTTCATCGAGCTTGCCGGTGATATTGAAGCCGGCAGCGCGTTTGTGACCTCCACCGCCAAATTTCTCGGCTATTTTGGACACATCCACATAATCATTGGATCTTAAATTACCTCTGTACTGATTATCCAGCTCCTCCCTCAAAAATAGGGAGACCTCCACTCCTTCCAGATTGCGACCGATGTTGACCAGACCTTCATAATCATCACTCCTGACTTTCATATTTTTAATATCCTTCAGCGTCAGGTAGGAGACGGCCAGTTTTCCGTTTCCGAAAAGCAGAAGCGAGTTCATGGTCTGCTTCATGAGTTTCATTTTGGTATAAGAGATCATGTCGAACACTTTTTTTATTACATACGGAAAATCTATATCATAATTCAACAGGTCGGCGCAGATCCTCAATGTTTCGGAGGTGGTGTTGGTATAGCGGAATCCTCCGGTATCAGTCACGATTGCGGTATAAAGGCAGAGAGCTATGTCTTTGTCCATATCCGCCTTCAAATAGTTGAGGATCAGGTCATATATTATTTCCCCGGTTGCTGCAGATCCGGTGTCAACATAGGAATAGTCTGCAATGACCTTGTTGGTGGCGTGATGGTCAATGCTTAATCTGACTCTGGAGCTGTGGAAAAAACGTTCTCTTCCGCCCAACCTGGTTATATCTCCGTTGTCGATATTCACAGCGATATCATATGTCTTTTGAGAGTCGCTTTTTATAAGCTCCTGACCCGGAAGAAAATCAAGATTTGACGGTATCTCTTCCTCAACAAGAACATCGGCCTCTTTACCCATCGATCTCAATGCAAGGCCAAGGGCCAATGACGCACCCAATGCGTCGCCGTCAGCATTAATGTGAGGAAGGATCACTATGTTCCGGCCTTCAGTCAGATGCCATGCGATCTTTTGAAGCGTAGGATCAATCATTATAACCTCCATCAGGCTGGTTTCAGAACCAAAAATCTTTTATACATTGTTCTGAACGCTCATACAGGAAAACTGATAATTTAATATTCTCCTTAATCTATTCTTCGTCCTGCTTCCTGCTTTTTTCCATTGTTTCATCGATCAGCTTGCTCAGATACATTCCCCTTTCAATAGAATCATCCAGCAGGAAACTGAATTCAGGAGTATACCTGAGACTGATACGCTGGCCTATTTCGTGGCGAATAAATCCTGCTGCGCTGGATAATGCCTCGATTGCGCCTTTCTTCTTCTCATCATCGCCAAGTACGCTGATATAGACCTTTGCGTACCTGAGATCCTTTGTGACCCGTACTGCCGTTACCGAAACGAAATCCGGGAGCCTTGGGTCTTTCAGCTGGTATCTTATCAGATCACTCAGTTCTTTTTTTATTTCCTCAGCAATTCTGTCTGTTCTTTCCATAATATCCATGCCTCATTATCATAACAAAAGTGTCAAAAAGAGATGGCATGGATTTGACACCTCCTTATTCATAAGCTTACGCCAGTCCTATATTTATATATATATTCCCCAAAACCGGAAATGGATTTCGTGATTTTGTCAAAGGGACAGTTCTCCTGACAGCAAAAAGCGTCGACAGAAAAACCGTCCCTCCGGAAATACTATTGTCTTTGAACTTCTTCCATATGGAAGGATTCAATAATGTCGCCTTCCTTTATATCATTGAAGCGTTCGATCATCAGGCCGCATTCATAGCCAGCTGAGACCTCTCTTACGTCGTCCTTGAATCGCTTTAATGAAGACAGTTTGCCTTCCAGTATGACTATGCCGTTACGAATCAGTCTGATATCAGAGCTTCTGGTTATTTTACCGTCGGTGACATAGCAGCCTCCAATGGTACCAACGCCTGAAACCTTGAACAGCTGACGAACCTCAGCATGACCATCCACAACTTCCCGGAAGACAGGATCCAATAAACCTTTCATGGCTTTTTCCATATCTTCGATCGCATCGTATATGACTCTGTAAAGTCTTATATCGACGCCCATCTCTTTGGCCATATCACTTACCTGGGCCATAGGCCTTACATTGAAGCCTATTATTATTGCATTGGAAACGCTGGCCAGTGTCACGTCTGCTTCTATGATCGCACCGACAGCACCATGTATGACATTGACCTTGACCTCGTCATTCGAAAGCTTCTCCATGCTTTGCTTGAGAGCTTCTACAGAACCCTGCACATCGGCTTTGATTATAATGTTAAGATCTTTGACATTACCTTGCTGGATCTGATTGAAGAGATCATCAAGAGATATCCTTGCCCTTCCGATCTGTTTCTGGTGAGCTTCTTCCTTGCGCTTCTGAGCAAGCTGCTTGGCTGCCTTCTCGTCAGTCACCACATAGAATACGTCGCCTGCTTCCGGCACTTCGGAAAGACCGAATATCTCCACAGGCATCGACGGGCCAGCCTCTTTGATCTTTCTGCCCTTGTCATTGGTCATGGAACGGACATGACCGAATGTTGAACCGGAGATTATGGCATCGCCGACTCTCAATGTTCCCCTTTGTACGAGCAGCGTAGCCACAGGTCCTCTGTTTTTGTCAAGCTTGGCTTCGATTACAGTACCTTTGGCCTGCTTGTTGGGATTTGCCTTAAGCTCCAGAATATCGGCCGTCAATAATACCATTTCAAGCAACTGGTCTATATTCTCCCGTTTCTTTGCTGAAACAGGCACGGCAATGACATCTCCGCCCCATTCTTCAATAAGCAGTCCGTGTTCAGCAAGCTCCTGCTTGACCCTGTCGGGATTGGCATCGGGCTTGTCGATTTTGTTGATAGCAACAATTATAGTCACTCCTGCTGCTTTTGCATGGTTTATGGCTTCGATGGTCTGGGGCATGACTCCGTCATCGGCAGCCACAACAAGAATCGCTATATCGGTGACCTGTGCTCCTCTTGCACGCATTGCCGTAAACGCTTCATGGCCGGGAGTATCCAGGAATGTTATTTCTCTGCCGTGCAGATTGACAGTATAAGCGCCTATTGCCTGGGTAATTCCTCCTGCTTCCTGTTCTACGATATTGGTGCTCCTGATCGCATCAAGAAGCGAAGTCTTACCATGGTCGACATGACCCATGACAACAACGACCGGTGCTCTGGGTACCAGATCCTCTTCTTTGTCCTCAGATTCGTCGAAAAGAAGTTCCTCCTGGCTTACCACTACTGCTTTATGGACCTTCACGCCAAATTCATCGCCGATGATCGCAGCTGTTTCATAGTCTATCTCCTGGTTCTGGGTAGCTGTGATCCCCATCAGGAACAGCTTCTTGATGACCTCGGCAGCAGTTTTCTTCAGAGCTTCGGCGAGCTCTTTGACAGTCAATGTCTCATTTACCGTAATGTCGGTAAGCACTGCCTTCGGCGGTATATATTTTTCTTTCTCTTTGATTTTCTTTTGCTTTTTCACAGCCCTCTTGACGTTGATGGCCTCTTCGGCATCGTCATAGAAGACATCGATCACAAAATCATCCGACATCATGTCGGTGACCTTTGCCTTGTGACCGACGACAGTATCTATCTTTTTCCTTAAATTATTGCCCTTGCTTGCACTTCCTGCAACAACCCGGACAGTGTCCTTCTTCAGCTCTTTCTTTTCTTCCTTCAGCTTCTCGACACTCTGGAAGGATCTTCTTTCGCCTCGGGTGAATACCTTTTCTTCGACCATACCTGGAATCGTAGCTATTTTAGGTATGGACAGAGGCTTATTCCTGGCTCCGGGTCCCCTTTCACCGTCACGGTCCCTTCCGCCCTTATCGCGGCGTGGTTCTCCGGACCTTGCTTCCTTGTCATAGGAATGATGCCCTGAATAAGGCCTGTCGCCCTGGCGCTGAGCTTGCTGGCCACCATCCCGGGACTTGAACTCAGCCTGTCTGGGGCTTGCATCCCTGGTCCTGGGTTCTCCCTGCGGGCTTTGCTTTACGCTTTCTTTGGGTTTGGATTCCACCTGCTGCCGACTTTGCTGAATATCAGCACCCGTTGTTTTAGATTCAGGCTTTGCTGCGTCAGACTCTTTGGACACTTCACGATGTTGACTCTGTACAGCGATTTTTTCCTGGGGTTTCTGAATCCCTTTCTGAACTTTTTCATCTGATTCAGCCAAAGTAGCTTCGTTTTCAGCAGAAGCAGGTTTCTTGACATCTGTCGGTTTTGCTTTTTCTTTTTCAGTTTCTGCTGCCGTAGTTTCGGTTACTGTGGTGTCAGTCTTATCCGTTGCCTTTTTCACTGCATCTTCTGTTTTGATTGCTGCTTTTACGACTTTTTTTACAGCCTGGATTCCAGTCTCATCGATTAACAATTCTCTCTGCATATTTTCCTGCTCTTTAGCAATAATGCCCTCCGCTTTGTTGTCCTTGTTTTCAGTTTTGATTACTTTTTTGACACTCAATATATCGTCAACAGGTTGTTTGGGTATATCAGAAAAAAGATCCGGCCTGATCTTATCCTCAGCCTTTTCATCCTTCGGCTTTGCCGGTTCAGGCTTTGGCCGCTTTCTTATGCTTGTGATAGGATTATCGCGCTTTCTGGTAAAGCCGGCCATCAGTCCGTCATTGCTTTCGGATGTGCGTATGATGGTTTTATTTTCTTTACTCTCCCTGTCATCCATCAGAGAGATATCATCATGGATTATAACCTCGGTCTTCCTAATAATACGGGGCGCGTTTTTTCTTGCCTTATCCGTATAATCAGCTTTAGGCTCGGAATCACTGCGGGAGGAATCAGCATCTTCTTTCGGACGCTTTACAACACCGATATGCTTATACAATTTCTCCAGCTCATCTTCCTCCAGAGTACTCATATGGCTCTTTGGATAAATGCCTATTTCATTCAGTTTTTCCATAAGCCTTTTGCTCTGAACATTAAGTTCTTTCGCCAGCTCATGAATTTTTGGTTTGTTCAACAAAGTCACCCCCGTATGAGCTATTATCATTATTGTTTTCCAGTTCAACCAGTTCCTTTATTCTTTCAGCAAAACTCCTGTCGGTCACTGCGATCACAGAAACGAATGTCTTTCCAAGAATTTGCCCAAGCTGTTCCTTTTTGCCGAACCCGACCAGCGGAACATTTCTTCCGTATACCGCTGTCCTGATCTTCTTTGCTGTGTTTGAAGCCGCATCATCTGCAATAAGCACCAAATACGCCTTCCCTCTTTTAACGGCCTGTTCGGCAAGTCCTTCACCCATAGCTACTGCACCGGCTTTTCTGGCTAGTCCGATAAAAGAATAAATCTTATTTTCCCGCATAACCCTCCAATTGTTTTTGAATTTCTTCATAAACCTCTTCCGGAATTTCACAGGAAAACTCATGGCTGAGACTCTTTGCCTTCCGGGCTTTGATGAAGCAATCCAGGTTCTTGCAGATATAAGCCCCTCTGCCGTTTTTCTTTCCGGTAGGGTCTAAAAATATCTCGCCCTCATTATTCTTTACAACTCTCAGCAGTTGCCTTTTTTCCTTCATTTCCCGGCAACCTACGCAACGTCTCATGGGCACTTTTTTGATTTTCATGCTCTCATCTCCGTTACATCATTCGTTATCCTGTACTTCCTCTGTTTCGGCTTCATCAGCAGGCTCAGGAATTTCACCCTGCCCTTCCATCATATCATATTGCTCACTTTGGTCATCTTCTACGCCGTATATGGTGGTATCTGAGCTGAACAGCTGTGCCTCTATATGGTCTCTCAGCTGGGATTCGCTCTTAATATCTATTTTCCAGCCTGTGAGCTTCGCAGCAAGTCTTGCGTTCTGGCCTTCCTTACCTATGGCCAGTGAAAGCTGGAAATCGGGCACTACAACTCTTGCAACCTTGTTCTCCTCATCCAGAGAAACCTGAAGCACTTTGGCCGGACTTAAGCTTGCAGCTATATATTCTTCCGCATTGCTGCTCCATTTGATAACGTCTATCATCTCTCCCCGGAGCTCGTCAACGATAGCCCTGATCCTGCTTCCCCTCTGGCCTACACAGGCACCCACAGGATCGACATTCTCGTTTCTTGAATAAATAGCGATCTTGGTCCTTGACCCTGCTTCGCGGGCAATAGTCTTTATCTCCACAGTTCCGTCGGCGATCTCGGGAACTTCAAGCTCCAGAAGCCTTTTTACCAGGCCGGGATGGGTCCTGGATACATATATCTGCGGACTCTTGTTGGTCTTTTTGACACTAAGCACATAAACCTTTATACGGTCATGTACATTGTATTTCTCTCCGGGAGTCTGTTCGGAAGGCGGTAAAACCGCTTCCACCCTCCCCAGGTCTATGATGATATTTTTCTTGTCAAACCGGCTTACAATACCGTTCACGATGTCTTCCTCACGATTCGAAAACTCATCGAATATAAGGCTGCGCTCTGCTTCGCGAATACGCTGCATGACAACCTGTTTAGCTGTCTGGGCTGCGATTCGTCCGAACTTTCTGGGAGTGACCTCGACTTCGACCATATCGCCTATCTCGAAATCAGCTCCGAACAGCTTTGCCTGTTCAAGCGACATTTCTGTTGCCGAATCGGTAACTACATCTACGATGGTCTTCAAAGCATAAACTCTAATCTGACCAGTAGTTCTATCTATGCTTACCTCTACATTCTGAGCAGATCCAAAGTTCCTTTTATACGCTGAAATCAAAGCTTGTTCTATAGCTTCAATCAATACCTCCTTATCGATACCCTTCTCTTTTTCCAGTTGATTAAGGGCGTAAAGCAACTCAGCGCTCATCTCTTACATACCTCCAAATCAAAATTTGTATACTTTCTTAGCTTTTGAGATTTGATCAATGGTAAACTTAAGATTTTCATCCTTATCTGTCCTGATGGTAAGGCTTTCACCGTCAAAGGCAACAAGCTCACCCTCAAATTTTTTGACACCGTCAACTGCCTTGTACAGTCTTATTTCAACAGGGCTTCCTATTGCCCTGGTAAAATCAGCAGGTTTTTTCAACGGACGTTCCAGTCCCGGTGAAGATACTTCCAGATAGAAGTTGTGGGAAATCGGATCCAGTTCATCAAGCTTATCGCTCAAAGGTCTGCTTACATTTTCGCAGTCATCCAGCGTAACTCCGCCGGGTTTATCGATATATATCCTGAGAAACCAATCGCTGCCTTCCTTGACATATTCAACGTCAACAAGCTCGCAATCCGCCTGCTCAACAAAAGGAAGGGCTATTTCGGCCACTATTTCAGAAATACTTTTTTTAGCCATTCATACCTCCTTAACAAAGGCAAAGAGTGGGAAACACCCACTCTCTTCTAGTAAAAACGCACCGAACAAGTTTATTCTAACACAGAATGCCTGTACTGGCAACATCTTTTTATTCAGGGCTCAACCTTGTCATCCAACGTTTTCAGCGAGAGATCGGACATGTTCCGCAAATCATCCGGAGCAGGTCCATTGTATAGTATATGCTTTATTAACGAATAAAAATCATATATAATCAGCTATGTCATCTTGAATGAATGATGGAGAATACCGTATGCCTGTAGTTGGTATCATTGCAGAATATAATCCGCTTCATAACGGACATGCCCATCATCTGGAGCATGTCAGGAAACTCGCGGCTGATGAAGGAATTGTCTGTGTTTTAAGCAGCAATTTCGTCCAGCGCGGTGAACCGGCGCTGCTGTCAAAATGGGCCAGGACCGAAATGGCACTTGCCGCAGGGGCTGACCTTGTACTGGAGCTCCCTTCGGCCTTTGCATGCTCTTCTGCGGAATATTTCGCTTCAGGAGCCGTAAGTATTTTGAACAGTCTGGGGATCATCGACTGTCTTTCCTTCGGAAGTGAGGAGGGTGATATCGATGTACTGAAAACAGCGGCAGACATTCTGGCTTTCGAGGATGATGATTTTAGGGAAATTCTGAAGAGTGAACTCGATAAAGGCTTATCCTTCGCAGTTTCCAGGCAGAATGCCCTTAAAACGGTACTTACAGGCAAGTCAGGACAAAATATCGAGAAGGCTGCCGAAGCCATAGACCAGCCGAACAACATACTGGGAATAGAGTATATAAAAGCGATCAAACGTTTCAACAGCAATATAGAACCTGTGACCATCATGAGAAAAGGCCAGGGGTATAAAAGTCTTGACCGTACCTCGCCATTTTCAAGCGCAACGGCAATACGCCATCATATAAGGGAATTGCCTGACCTGAGAGCCATAAGCAACGATCCATTCTTAAAAAGCAACATGCCTGAGGCTTGCCTGAACATCCTGATAAAAGAGACTGAAAGCGGAAGACATCCGATTTTCCCCGAATACTATTCTGACATTATTCTTCATTCATTCAGAAATATGCCTGCTGAAAACATAGCAAGCCTTCCTTACATGGAAGAAGGTCTTGAAAACCGTCTTAAGAGGGCGGCGATCGAATCGGTCTCGGTCGATGAAATGGTGTCAAAGGTGGTAACAAGCCGGTATCCTGCTTCAAGGATCAAAAGGATCATGTTTTCTATGCTAACCGGCATGACGGCAGAATTTCTGGATGAGCTTAAATCAAACGGATATGCTCAATATATAAGGGTTCTCGGTTTTAATGACACAGGGCGAAGCCTGCTTTCTCAAATGCGAAAAAAAGCAAGCCTGCCCATTATTGTTAAACCGGCAGGCTACAAAAAGCTTGATACTCTTGCAAAGAAATTGTTTGAGCATGAGATCCGCTCAACAGACGCATATGTTCTTGGTTATCGCAGCCCCGGCCAGAGGATCGGCGGACAGGAATATACCTCCTCGCCCATTATTTCAGTCAGATGATACCTTAAGATTTTTATATCATTTCCGGTTACTCTTTTGTCTCCTTAAAAAATTCTTAATAAATTTGATTATTGGTTTTTAAGATACTTTTCTGCATAATGGTGTAGGAGGCTGGTTTCAAGTGTACAACATTCTGGTTTGTGATGATGAGAAGTATATCGTTTCAGCGCTGAAAATCTATCTGTCATCTGAAAACTACAATATCTATGAGGCATATAACGGTAAAGAGGCTCTGAAGATCATCAAAAGCAATGATATCCACCTAGTGCTGCTGGATATTATGATGCCCGAAATGGACGGTCTTTCAGCTTTGGTCAAAATACGAGAAATAAACAATATCCCTATCATCCTGCTCACTGCCAAAGGTGAGGATACCGACAAAATATTGGGCCTGAATATCGGTGCCGATGATTATATAACAAAGCCTTTCAATCCCATGGAGGTTCTGGCCAGAGTCAAATCTCAGCTCAGGCGCTACATGCTTCTGGGAAGCGGCGCTATAAGGCCGCAGAATCTATGTATCGGCGGCATTGAACTCGATGACAGATCGAAAACCGTGACCCGTGACGGAGACATGGTCAGTCTGACCCCTACAGAATATGACATTCTGAAGCTGCTTATGGAAAACCCGGGTGTAGTGTTCTCACCGAAGGAAATCTATAACCGTGTGTGGAACGATGCCTCCTTTGGTTCTGAGAGCACTGTGGCAGTCCACATACGTCATCTGCGTGAAAAACTTGAAATCAACCCTTCTGAGCCCAGATACCTGAAAGTGGTCTGGGGACAAGGCTATAAAATGGAGAGGGGCTAAGAAATCATGAATAAATTAACTCATAATTTTTTTGTCAAAATCTCAGCTGTTTTTCTCATTGTCGTTTCGATACTGGTATTCATTTATTCGTCAGCAGGCATATATCTTTTGAACGAATACGGTTTTCACAGCCGTTCTGCCGAGGATATCAGAAATGAAGTATTCGAAAACATCACCAAAGGATATGCTAACACTGTTTTTTACAGTTACTATCCGGCCCGCGTACTGGAATCTTTCAATCTGAGCGGGTATCAGAATACTTTCTCGCAAAAAAATACTAATTTCTTTTTCGTTCTTAAAGATTCAAAAGGCAATATCCTTTTAAGCAATTATTCAAACGAGGAATACCAATACAGCAGAACTTATACATTTGAGTACGATTTCAACTTCCCATACTATGTCCTTCCCGATGACTGGGACAAAAGCAATATGTTCATAATTGACTGCTACGTAAGCAAAACACTGAAAGCAGATGATCAGTACAGACTGGCTGATTTCTGGATCGATGCGGTTTATAGTCTTCGTTTTGCCATGATACCAATAGCCGTAGTATCCTTTTTATCTGCAATAATCCTGTTCATCTTTCTGATGTGCAGTGCCGGCCGCAGAAAGGGTATGGAAGGCATAACACCTAGCGGCATCGACAAGATTCCCTTCGACATTTTTCTGTCCGGCATCTTTATTATCCTGTATGCTGAATTTGAACTGATAGGCAATTCATCATTCATAAAACCGACCTATGCGATAGTATTTCTTACCGCTATAGGTATTATTGATATACTGCTTGTTTTACAGACCTTCATGACATTTGCCACCAGATTCAAAATGGGCGGCTTGTGGAAAAACACTCTGATATACCGTGTTCTCAGATCCGTCTTTATAATAACAGGCAAGATATTCTCAGGGATCAGATACCTGTTCGTCAATCTTCCTTTGGTTTTGAAAACAACGCTACTGATTTTTGCAGTCACTGTGGTTGAATTAATAGTATTAGCATCTGATCCGGGGCAGAGATATCTTGGTGTTCTCTGGCTATTAGAAAAAATGATCATCGTTCCCGTAATACTCTTTATAGTCATAGGTCTGCGAAAGCTTCAGACCGGCGGTGAAAAAATAGCCGCAGGAGATCTGGGATATAGCGTTGATACCAGATATTTGTTCTGGGATCTCAAGAGCCACGGTGAGAATCTGAACAGCATCAGCAGCGGTATGGCTAAAGCTGTCGAAGCCCGTATGAAAAGCGAACGTCTTAAAACCGAGCTCATCACCAATGTTTCTCACGACTTGAAAACGCCTTTGACTTCGATAATCAACTATGTTGACTTAATAAAGAAAGAAGATGTGGAAAGCGACACATTAAAAGAGTATATCAGTGTTCTTGATCACCAGACCGCAAGACTCAAAAAACTGACCGAGGATCTGATAGAAGCATCCAAGGCTTCGACGGGAAACGTGGAGGTCAGCTTGGTACGTACCGAAGCAGGTTTATTCCTAGATCAGATAATGGGAGAATATCAGGAAAAAATAAACAGCTATGATATAGACCTTATTTTAAAGAAGCCTGAGAATGAGGTTTATATAATGGCAGACGGCAGACTTCTGTGGAGAGTGTTTGACAACCTGATGAATAATATCTGTAAATATGCCCAGCCTTCGACCCGTGCCTATATCAATCTGGACACAGAAAACAATGAGGCTGTGATAACATTCAGGAATATCTCAAAATTCCCCCTTAATATATCCAGTGATGAGCTTCTTGAAAGATTCATCCGGGGCGACAGCTCGAGGAATACCGAAGGCAGCGGCCTGGGGCTTTCCATAGCCAAAAGCCTGACAGAGTTGCAGAACGGCAGGCTGGATCTGTATGTTGACGGGGATTTATTCAAGGTAGTTTTAAGATTCAACACTGTACAATGAACACCTTAAATTCATGGGGACGGCCTGAAACCGCCCCCATGCTTTCTTTATGGATCAGGGTGACCGGTGTTACAGTCACCCTGAAACTTTAAGCTGCTTGTCCACACTCAAGCAACTATGCTCTTACACCTTTGTCAGGCGGCTTCTTCGGTGCTCAATCTGAAGATCTCAGCCTGGATCAGACTTAAAATAAAAGCTAATTGCAAAATTATCTGAGTAATTATAAAGGACAGTTGTACCAAAGCGTCAATCTCTTCCTGACTGTTGCCTTCTGCGGTAAGCCTTACTATTTCAGCCTGAATCAAGGATAGAATGAAATCTAATTGCAATATTGCCTGTTTGACACTGAACAGATCCGCAATTAAATCCTCTAATTCCTGATTGTTCATCTTTCCACCTCCAAGGTTGTCTCTCTTTTACATAATATGACGTATCGGAAGTTTAGTTTAATAGAAAAAGCCAACCCGGTTTATTGCGGTGGTTACCTTAACGATAATGACGGATCACCAAAGTAACAATAGGAATAAAGCGTCAGGCAATACTGAAGATTTTCTTCAGTGTCAAAGCTCTTAAAATAATTTACAATAGCGTTTTGAAACACTTCTCCGTATGTGTCTCCAGAATTCTCCCAGACTGACAATATGGAACATTCCTTTCTGCCCGGTCCGTACAATATGGATTTTGTCGTTCCTACGCCTGCAACTATCATATTCTTGGCCAGTCGATTCGCTAATTTTAAGGATGTTTGCTATCACCGATATCTTGTATCCCTCGACATAATGAAGATATATTACTGTCCTGTAGATGGGAGGCAGTCTGAAAACTTCCCTGAGAAGCTCCCGGTCTTCCGGTTCCTGAATGTATTCCATGAGCTCGTCCATGTTGGTCCTGTTCCTGAACCAGAAGCTTTTCAGATGATTTTTGCACAAGTTAACAGTAACACGGATGAGCCATCTTTTCTCGTCTTCCGTGCCAGCAAATACGGGAGCTTTATAGCACAGTCGGATAAAGGCTTCCTGCAGTATATCCTCACAATCGTGCCTGTTTCCCAGAAATGAAATGGCTATGCGAAAAAGCATCGTTTTATACTGCTCATATCGGCTAAGTATCCAGTCGGTTTCCGATACCGTACTCGCATGCTCTATACTCGCCATATGTTTCCTCCCTTCATTTATATAACAACTGACATGGCAGAAAAGTCACATAAAAAATAAAATTTTAAAAAAAGAACTATCTTGTATTGTTAAAGTACAATATCAAGATAGTTCCTTTTATATATTTTTCTATATCCTTATCTGAGCTGGGCGTCGAAATTCCTGTTCAGGTGTTTCAGGATCCTTTCCATCGCAATATTTACTTCTTCGTCTTTCAGCGTCCTGTCCGCCGCTCTGAATGACAGTGCGAAGGCTACGCTCTTCATGCCTTCGGGCACCTGGGCACCTTTGTAAACATCGAATAGTTTTGCTTCCTCAAGGAACTCTCCGCCTTTTTGATTTATAGCATCGATCAGCTGAGCCACAAATATATCATCCCTGACTACTATGGCCATATCCCGGGTTATAGCCGGAAACTTCGGAAGCTGTTTGTATTGTCTGCCTGTGTCTGAAGCCTCTATCAGGACATGTACATCGGCCATTGCTACATATGTCCTTTCCGGACACTCTGTTTTCTCGGCGACTTCGGGGTGTATTTCGCCGAGGATAGCAGCGTACTTATATTCATTGTCCTTTCCTTTCACATAAAGTCTTGCTGTACGCCCGGGATGGAATGTGGGATCATCATTGGCCGGCCTGAACTCGAAACTCTTTATACCCATCACTGAAAGAAGTTCTTCGATGACACCCTTTATTACAAAGTAATCATTCGATCCCCCATACATGCCGATTGTCAGAGTCTCTCTTTCATCGGCCAGAGCATCCCCTTCTATAGGCAGATATACATATGAAAGCTCAAAAAGCTCTGCCTCCGGAATATTTCTGCTGTAGTTTATGGACAGGACCTTCAGCATATCAGGAATAGTCGTGGTTCTCATTATACTGTAGTCCTCTCCCAGAGGATTTGAGATCACTACTGCATTTCTCAGCTTGTTATCTTCAGGCACATTGATAAGGTCAAATACCTTAGGGCTGGTAAATGAAATCGTGTACGCCTCATTTAGTCCGCATGCCATCATGGTGCTGCGGATGATATCCTCCATTCTCTGTTTATATGTCTTTCTTCCCTGCGTAGCTTCCTTCCCTGAAAGAAGGCTTGGCTTTATGTTATTATATCCGTAGAATCTGGCTACTTCCTCGCATAGATCCGCAAACTCCACTATGTCATTCCTGAATGAAGGCGGAACAAGCGTCATATCTTTTTCATCGACCTCGAAGCCCAGATCCCTGAAAATTTTCACCATCGTTCCTGTTTCGATCTGCGTTCCCAGGAAGCTGTTTATCCTGTCTGGCTCGAACTTCAAAACACGCTTTTCGTATGATTTGCAGTTGCAATCGGCAATGCCTCTTACAACCTTTCCCGCTCCCAGAAGCTCGATCAATTCAGCGCAGCGATTTATGGCAGGAATAGTGTTCTCGATATCCAGCCCTTTTTCAAAACGGATTGCTGCTTCGCTTCTGAGTCCCATTTTCTTTCCTGTCATTCTTACTGATGAACCTTTGAAATTCGCTGATTCGAGCAGGAGGGTTTTTGTATTTTCGGTCACCTCAGAGTTCTCACCGCCCATAACGCCTGCGACGGCCACCGGCCTGTTTTCATCACATATCATGAGCATCTCAGTGTCAAGCATTCTGTCCTGTCCATCCAATGTCCTTATGGTTTCTCCTTCTTTTGCCCTGCGGACGATTATCCTGCTGCCCTGGATCTGGTCATAGTCAAATGCATGCAGGGGCTGACCGTATTCAAGCATTACATAGTTCGTTATGTCAACGATATTATTGATTGGTCTCATGCCTGCTGCCGCGAGCCTTCTTTGCATCCATGCAGGGGAAGGTCCGATCTTTACATCCTTCACCACTCTTGCGGCATATCTTGGGCACAGCTCGGGATCCTTTATCTCAATGGATATATAATCATTGATATCGCCGCCTGCCTCTTCCCTGACCTTTACCTCAGGTTTCCTGAATTCGGTTCCCAGTGTGACGGCGGTTTCTCTGGCCAGGCCTATTATGGACAGGCAGTCAGGCCTGTTTGATGTGATCTCAAATTCCACGACCGTATCCAGATCGAGAGCTTCCCTGACATCGGCTCCCAACTTCTGTTCTCCGCTGAAAACATATACTCCGTAATCGGGCGCGTCAGGAAGGTAATCCTTAGTCAGTTTGAGCTCATCGATAGAGCACATCATTCCATAGCTCTCAACACCTCTGAGCTTTGAAAGCCTGATCTCTCCGTCCGGAAGCTTTGCTCCCACCAGCGCGAGGGGGATCAGGTCACCTTCCTTTACATTTGGTGCACCTGTAACTATCTGCAGGATCTCGTTTCCGACATCCACTCTGCATACCCGCAGTTTGTCGGCATTGGGGTGGGCTTCCATGGAAACTATTTTCCCTACGACCACCTTTTCGATGTCCTTTCCCATATCCTCCACGCCTTCGACCTTGGAGCCGGACATTGTCATTTTGTCAGTGTATTCTTTTACTGAAACATTTATATCAACATAATCCTTAAGCCATTTTATCGGTGCCTTCATATTAACCTCCTCAAGTCGTTTTACGGCTATATAATTTTACAGATTTATGTCATTCTGAGGCCATATAATGGCCGAAGAATCTTTTTCTTTTATATCCTTCGCCAATAATATGCGAAGCATATTATTTTACCAGAGATGACGAACGTTTAAAATTGCCTGAGAAAACGAATGTCATTTTCAAAAAGCAATCTCATATCATCAATGCCGAACTTGCCCATTGCGATACGTTCTATACCCAGCCCGAAAGCAAAACCGGAATAAACATCAGGATCGATTCCGCAAACTCTCAAAACATTCGGGTGAACCATACCGGCTCCGAGGATCTCTATCCATCCTTCGCCTTTGCAGATCCTGCATCCCGAACCGCCGCATCCCCAGCAGGATACGTCGACCTCTGCCGAAGGCTCGGTAAACGGGAAATGGTGCGGTCTCAGCCTTATTCTTGTGTTTTCGCCGAAAATACCTTTTGCGAATGCCTGCAGAGTACCTACCAGATCTCCCATGGTCACGTTCTTGTCAACAACGAGCCCTTCCACCTGGTGAAAAACCGGCGAGTGAGTCGCGTCAACAGCATCAGATCTGTAAACTCTTCCAGGGCAGATGATGCGGATCGGAGGCTTATGTGACATCATATGCCTAATCTGCACGGGAGAAGTATGGGTCCTCAGAACGACGTTTTCGCTTATATAAAAGGTATCCTGGGTATCTCTCGCAGGATGGTTCTTCGGAATGTTCAATGCTTCGAAGTTGTTGTAATCCAGTTCGATCTCAGGTCCCTCAGCAATTTCATATCCCATTCCCAGGAATATGTCCTTAAGTTCATCGAGCACGATAGTCAGAGGATGTCTTCTGCCGATGGACTTGACTTTGCCCGGCATGGTCACATCGATGGTCTCATTTTTCAACCTGATGCTGCGTTCTTCCTTTATGAGCCTGTCTTTTGCCTGCGATATGGATTCTTCGAGCGCAAATCTTACCTCATTCGCCAATTGTCCGATAACAGGGCGTTCTTCGGGAGACAGGGTTCCCATTTGCTTGAGTATACCGGTCAGTTCACCCTTTTTGCCCAAATAGGCGACCTTCAGATCCTCGAGCTCACGGATGCTTGAGACCCGGGCAAGCTTTTCCATAGCCTGATTTTTGATTGCTTCCAATTGTTGTTTCATCTTGCTTATGACACCTCATTTTCTTATATTGGTTGGTTTTTCTACATGCTTAAATTTGAATATAAAAAAAGCTTTGTCATAGGACAAAGCTTCAAGCCTGCGGTACCACCTATGTTCATGATCATGCCAATGGCAAAATCATGCACTCGAAGGCTTTAACGGGGCTGATCCGGCCGCTCCTACTCCATTTTTCAGGCGGCTGCTCCGGAGGGAATTTCGGCTGATAACATTCAAATTGACGCTTTCAGCCCATGGCGCCAAATCTCTTTTTGAAGCGGTTACAAGCCTACTGGATCTCTTTCATCGCATTTTTTATTTATTGTATCATTATACCACATATTTCAATACAAAGATAAACAATTTAATTTTATATTCCAATTAAATATGATCACTTTTGGAAAATCCATCTCAGAACCCGCTGTATATTGGTATCCCAATACCCCCACTCGTGGTCCCCTGGCCCCTCCTCGTAAGTCAAATCAACTCCGTACCTGATTGCTGCAGCTCTGAAGTTTTCATTAAGCTGGTAGAGAAAATCCTCTGTACCGCAGCACTGGTACAATCTGGGCAGTTTATCCCTGTCTGCCTTTGATAAAAGTCTTACCAGATTGTAATCAGAATTTATGAATTCATCAGACGAGCCGAAAAGCATTTCAGTCATCTGCGCTATTTGCTCATCACCTCTGTCAAGCAATACGGTCAGGTCCAGAGCACCTGACAGGCTAGCTGCGGCTGAGAACATTTCCGGATTTCTGAGAGCGATCATGAACGCCCCATAGCCCCCCATGGAAAGCCCTGCGATGTAATTATCCTCACGTTTATCCGATATGGGGAAATATGACCGTACAATGTGAGGGATTTCTTTTGTCATATATGTATAATATTTAAGGCCGTACTTCATGTCGGTATAAAAGCTTCTGTTGACATTGGGCATTACAACTGCCAGGCCGTATTGGGCAGCATAGCGCTCGATATTCGATTTTCGCACCCATGCGGTATGGTCATCCGAAAGGCCGTGCAGGAGATATAAAACCGGAAACTTTTTATTCCCATTTTCAGTGTCCGACATGCTGATCTGGGGGAGTATGACATTGAAAGGCTGCTCCATTTCAAGTACTTCCGATTTGAAACGACATTCAAGCAGTGCCACCTTACTACCTCCTTAATTGGTATCTATATATAAATATAATATACCATATCATGGCTGAAGGACCAGTGCCATTAACCATATGTTTTCCTTTCAGCTTATGTAAAAAAACTCTGACACCAAACACAGTGCCAGAGATCCCATTGATTTTTTTATTGATATTCGAGTAGACCTGTAAGCCGGGTTCTGTCTGGAATGATCATCTATCTAAGCCCTGTATTACTACAAGGCTTCAGCCACCTCTAAGGAACTGGCGGGCAACCTTAACGTTCCTTGTCACGGTGTTGCTCCGGGTGGGGTTTACATAGCGCCCTCCGTTGCCGTGGGGCCGGTGAGCTCTTACCTCACCTTTCCATCCTTACCGAACCGGAAACTCCGGTTCGGCGGTCTATTTCTGTTGCACTTTCCTTGAAGTCGCCTTCACCGGGTATTACCCGGCACCCTGCCCTGCGGAGCCCGGACTTTCCTCGTACGAAGCCTTTCGGCATTTCGTCCGCGATCATCCAGTCTACTCTTATCTGTATCATAGTATTTTACACCATTATTATATTACAAGTCAAATGTTGTAATTTACCAGACAGTGCGGCATTACTGCCTATACTGTGACCAGCGGGCGTAGCTTCTCCAGAGTTTTTTCTCCTATGCCTCTGATATTGAGAAGCTCGTCGACTGATTTAAAAGGTCCGTTTTTATTCCGGTATTCGATGATAGCCTTTGCTTTCACTTCACCTATATACGGAAGTGACATAAGTTCTTCCATGGTTGCTTTGTTTATATTGATTTTTACAGGTGAATCGGGCTTATGGACATCTGTCCGTCCTTTTTCCGGATCGATCTGTGAAGGATCGGCTGCAAGAGGATCCTCAGGGCTTTCTGCTGTTATTACATCAGTCTCTTTCCCGGGATTTATCCTTCCTGCTTCTTCTGTCCCTGATACGGTTTTATCAGCCGAAAATGAAACCCAGAACCGTCTTACCGAAGAAAAGTTGGCCAATACCAAAACTAATACCAGCAACAGGATCAAACAGGCCGCAACAAGATATTCCCATGCAATTTTATAGGACTTTCCCTTTATATTTATTTCCACTGTTATAACTCCAATATATTATCTTTTTATATATATTATGTCATATTTTTACTTGCAAGCAAGAATAATTCATCAGAAAATATGGAACTTATTGGATTTCTATCATACTTGAGTTTAGTTTTCCTGTACCGTATAATAATAATTGAGCAAATGGTTGAACATAAGAGAAATTTAGGAGTTGGTAATTTGAAAGCTAAGCTTTTTTCTATATATACTCTTATAGTAATATTTTTCCTCATTTCAATCCCTTTGCCGGTTTTGGCTGAAGCTCCGCCGGATTTGACAGCAAAAGCATATATATTGATAGATATGGAAACCGGACAGGTTCTGGCAGAAAAAAATGCTGACGAGCGCCGGTCCCCTGCCAGTACGACAAAAATAATGACTGCGCTGGTAGCTCTTGAAAACGCAGATTTGGATGATGAAATGACAGCTTCCGAAAATGCCATCAACAGTGTTCCCTATGACTATGTCAAAGCCGGCATCAGGGTCGGCGAGATAATTAAATTTAAGGATCTGCTCGATCTTATGATGATAACCTCGGCCAATGAAGCCAGTAACATCATTGCAGAAAATGTCTCCAGAGATGGCACCATGGAGGGCTTTACTGCTCTTATGAACCAAAAGGCAGCAGAACTGGGCCTGGCCGGAAGCCATTTTACCAACTCAAGCGGCCTTGAGGATGAAAACCATTATACTACTGCCAGGGATCTTGCGATAATCGCCAGAGCTGCCATGCAAATAGAAGCCTTCAGGGAGGTTGTCGGCAGAAGAGATTTCAAAATGCCCGATACGAACTTCAGAAAAAGCGAGGACTGGAAGGCCGGGCATCTGACATATACCAATGAGCTTCTGGCATCCCGTTCAAAATACTATTCAAAGGTTACCGGAATAAAGACAGGATATACTGAGAAGGCAGGGCTGTGCCTCGTTGCATCGGCTGTAAATCCTGACGGGCTTGAACTTATATCTGTCGTTTTGGGGACCGATAGCAAGACTTTGCAGTTTGAAGAATCCCAAAAGCTCCTGGAATATGGTTTCAAAAACTTCGGCAAGAAGGAACTGGTGCCGAAAGGGAAATTCATTGATCGGTTTGAGGTAGCCGACGCAGTTGACGGAAAAAAACTGGATGTTATAACGAACGGCAGCCTCAGCTACATCGTTCCCCTGGATGAGGAAGAGCTCAAGAATGTGCTTACCACAAGACAAATATTCTATGAGCCTTTTGAAGCACCTATAACTCAGGGCCAGGTCGTGGGTGTGCTGGAATATTATTATAATCAAAAGCTGATCGGCTCCATCGAACTGGTCGCGAAGGATTCCATCGAAAAGACAACAATAGCCATATTGCGTGATAAATACAAAGAAATCATAAGTGACGAAAAATTCATATTCGGCGTCAAGGCAGCCGGAATATCCATAGCAGTCATAATCGTCCTTGGTTTTATAATTCGCATCATCAGACGAAGGAACAACCGAAGAAAACGCTATAACTACTACTCGTCGTCAAGAAAAAATCATTACCGGTTTTAAAGATTATTAGCTTCGCTCAGAATGACATTAAGCAAAAGTCCGCATTATCATTCTGAAGGAGCGCAGCGACTGAAGAATCTTTTCAGATCTTTCACTTCGCTCCGAACCTAAATAAGGATTTATGAAAGCAGTACACGGTCATATGCGAATTCCTGGCCTGAAGCCATCCCGAACCGCTCCAGAAGAGCTTCGACAGTCAGCTTTTTCTTTTCCTCTCCCCTTATATCCAGGATCACCCGGCCGTCATGCATCATGATAAGACGGTTGCCATACTTTATGGCATCACGCATGTTATGTGTAACCATCAACGTGGTCAGATTGTTTTCCGCGATCAGCTTATCTGTCAGGTACAGCACTCTTTCGGCCGTTTTCGGGTCTAAAGCGGAAGTATGTTCATCCAAAAGAAGGAGCCTTGGTTTTTTCAATATTGCCATCAGCAGAGTCACAGCCTGCCTTTGACCGCCCGAAAGCAGCTTCACCTTGGTATGCAGTCTGTTTTCAAGGCCCAGCTCCAGCTGGGAAAGCATCTGACGATAGGTCTCTCTTTCCTTGCCTGTTATTCCCCATTTCAGGCCTCTGGGCTCACCTCGCCTTAAAGCCAGGGCTAAGTTCTCTTCCAGGAGCATATCCGATGCAGTTCCCATCATCGGATCCTGAAAAACACGTCCCAGCAATGCTGCGCGTTTGTGCTCCGGCAATTTGGTAGCATCTGTCCCTGCTATATTTATAGTACCCCTGTCAACACCGTACACTCCCGCCACACAATTGAGCAGCGTGGATTTTCCTGCGCCGTTGCCGCCTATAAGGGTCACGAAATCGCCTTCGTCAAGATCTATGCTGACATTTCGCAAGGCTATCTTCTGATTGATGGTTCCTGGATTGAATACCTTATATACTCCGTTTACTTTTAGCATTTTAACCTCCAATGAAATACCGGCGCCGGCTACTCATTCTCTTCGATTGATATTTTGGGCGGATTGACATAGTCCCTGATCATAGGAAGAGCAAGGGCTAAAGCGACTGTTATGGCTGTGAAGAGCTTAAGGTCATTGCTGTGCATTCCAAGCTTTAATACGAAGGCAATTATTATCCTGTACGTAATTGCTCCGAATGCAAGCGAAACGAACCTCATAAGGAAACTCCGCTTTCCGAAAAGCACCTCGCCAATGATAACCGATGCCAGGCCTATAACGATCGATCCGGTACCCATCTGAACATCGGAGAAGCTCTGGTACTGTGCTATGAGAGCTCCGCTCAGCGCCACGAGTCCGTTGCTGATGATCAGCCCCAGGATTATCATGTTATTCGTGTTGATACCCTGGGCTCTCACCATTCTGGGATTGTTTCCGGTGGCTCTTATGGCGCAGCCAAGCTCTGTCCCGAAGAACCAGTACAGAAAACCTATTACAAGTGCAACACTTATAAGACCAAATATAATGACAGACCATGATGATTCTATGCCAAGCTTTTCAAGAGCCGTATAAACGGTTTCCATTCTAAGAAGCGAAAGGTTCGCTTTTCCAAGCACCCTGAGATTTACAGAATAGAGAGCTATCATGGTCAGTATACCTGACAGCAGCGCAGGGATCTTAAGCATGGTATGCAAAATACCCGTAACCAGACCTGCGGCCATTCCTCCCAGAATGGATATGAATGATGCGATATAAGGATTTGCTCCGCTTACAATAGCCTGAGCCGCGATGGCAGCTCCGAGGGCTATGCTGCCTTCCACCGTCAGGTCAGCTATGTTCAATATCCTATAGGTTATATATACTCCGATGGTCATCACTGCCCACAACAGGCCCAGTGAAACCGCACCTTTGATTATTTCAAGCATACCATGTACATCCTTTTCATACTGTCAGAATTTTAGCCAGGGGAACGCTTCGAAACCACTGAAAAACTTCGGGCTTTGTCATTCTGAACGGAGCAAGGCGTAGTGAAGAATCTTAAAACCCGCATAGTCAGCTAATCAGATCCTTCGACTCCGCTGCGCTCCGCTCAGGATGACAATAAGAATACGACTTTTGCAGTGGTT
>DULR01000032.1 GCA_012840245.1 Clostridiaceae bacterium | reverse complement strand
GTGGCTGGAGCCTTAAAAAAACCGTCAAAGCGGTAGGAGGTCACACCAGTCCACAGCGCCTGCGTGCATTATATCAAGCAACAAGAAAACTTGCGCTTGACAGCGCAACTTAATAATACTAGGAGGTTTATTATGATCCAGATAATTATTTTTCTGCTGCTGACACTTATCTCAATCATTTCTGCAGTTGCAGTCCTAGTGTTTTTGATCAGGCGAATCATCGCCGCTGTTTGTAACAAAGCAAACCCTGAACAGCTTATAAGCCTGAGAAAATCGTTGGTCATATTTATCTCATCAATTGTTCTGAATGTTGGATTCATTACAGTATCGCAGCTCACTGCATCAACACCTGATTTGATTGATGAAAACAGAAATAAACCGGTAAACAGCATAGCCGAGCTTACCAGGATCGAGCTGAATGGCAGGAAGCAGTGGATAAGCATACGTGGCTTTGATGACAGCAAGCCTGTTCTGCTGTTTCTGGCAGGAGGCCCCGGCGGGACACAGCTGGCAGCAGTGCGCCACGAACTTAAAGAGCTTGAAAGGCACTTTGTAGTTGTAGGCTGGGATCAGCCCGGATCGGGCAAGTCATATAACTCACAGCCAATAAATGACATAACGGTGGAGACCTATATAAGCGATGGACACTCTCTGACCGAGTATCTGATCAGGCGCTTCGGACAGGAAAAGATCTACCTGGTCGGCGAGTCATGGGGAAGCGCGCTGGGAATATTCCTGATCGACCGTTATCCTGAGCTTTATCATGGATTTATCGGAACCGGGCAGATGGTAGCCTTCGCTGAGACTGAAGTTATTGACTACAAAAAAGCTATGGAGATAGCCGGTGAGAGAAATGACACGGCACTTATCGAGAAGCTTAAAGCAAATGGCCTGCCGCCATACTATGGCAGTGACGTGACATGGAAAAGCGCTGTATATCTTAATTACCTCAGCGCATATATGGCAAGCAATCCCTCCATCAGCAATCCGGGCTACAATACCTTCAGAGACGTATTTTCATCTGAGTACGGCATCTTTGATAAAATCAATTTTTTCCGCGGGATCATAAATACCTTTAACCATGTCTACCAGACGCTCTACGACATCGATCTGAGAACGGATTACACAAGACTCGAAGTTCCGGTTTACTTTTTTGAAGGCAGACATGACATCAATGCTCCGACCTCTCTTGTGGAGGAATACTTTGATGTTCTGGAATGCCCTGAAAAGGAACTGGTATGGTTTGAGCACTCAGGCCACAGCCCGTGGATAAATGAGAATGACAAATTCGTCGAAGAACTGATTTTAAGATTCAATTAACATAAAATCAGACTAAAAGGAGGTTTCGAATATGCATCCGATAGTATTTCTGCCGGTGTTTGTAGTAGCTATTATCGTAATAGCCAATTTAAAAGAACTGAAAAAGAAATAAGCATATATGATATGACAAATCTGTCATAAGGAGTGAAAAAGCTATGAGAAGATTCGTGTATATTTTATATTCAGTAGTTGTTTTATTGCTTACAGCCTGCGCATTTTCAAACGGAAGTGTTCTTATCAGAGAGAATATATCCGGTACAGGCTGCAAAATAGATTTTATGGAATGGAGCCAGCAGAACAAGTGCGAGCTGTCCTTTGACAAAGACGATGAGCTGCAGGTTGAGATCGAATGCAGTAAGGGCAGCATCGCCCTTGATATCCGAAGCAAATCAGGTGCAGAAGCATATAAAGGCAACGGTCTGGATAAGGCTGTGTTCACTGTGAAAGTTCCTGAAGAAGGAGAATATGTGATTTCATTCAAAGGTACTGACGCGACCGGAAGTATAAACATCAGTGTGGTGGAATGAGTGAAGAGCCTTCTTTATAATTCTTCAAAGATCGGAAGCTGCGGAGGATCAAAAGTGAATATTATAAAAGCTATCATTAAAATTGCAAAGATCAGGGCTGACAGATAAAAAAGGAATGAATTGATCCTGGCATGTATATAAATATGCATCGCTATCAATTGTGATAAAGAAACGCCAAGATAATATGAGAAAATATCAAGGGCAGTCGAATGTATACCAAATGCTCCTGTATATGAATAGTAAAAAGAAACAATGATAAGTGTACATGCAAGGAACGCGGTGACAAATGAGAAAAACCAGCTGGAGAAAATGATCTGGCTTTTTCTTTTCAGGATAATATAGGTTAAAGTCCACCAGATTACAGTGGGCAGCAGGGAGAGCTTCAAATGCTCCCATACACTTTCGTTTACAGGCGCAAAGAATGCTACAATAGGCGAGTTTCCGCTAAGCTCATAAAGATAGTGCACAGGTACGCCCAATATGCCTATAAAGAGGATACCGAAGAAAAAGCTTTTCCTTAACGACTTTGATGCGATTGCCCTTTCCACAATAAAACACCTTACAAATAATCGATATTCTATTATTACTCGAAATCCATTCAAATATGAGTTCAGGGGACGGAGACTTTCACTCATTTTTATGAGTTATTGTGTCCGTCCCCTAAACTCGCTTTGGCACTTTGAGAGAAGCGAAGAATCTTACTCGTCAGTATTAAATGAAAATTCTTAGAAACAATAATGTCGGAGGTGTTTGCCATGATTTCGCGCAAATCAGTTATAACTTTCGGCATGGTTGCGATCCCCATTGCATTGTATACGGCAACACAGGATAATGACATCCATTTCAACCAGCTTCATAAAGATGACAGCAGCCGTATCCGGTATAAGAAGACCTGCGCCAATTGCGGAAAGGAATTAAAGGCCGAAGACATAGTAAAGGGATACGAGTATGACGATGGTAAATATGTGGTTATCACAGATGAAGAAATTGAAAAGATTAAGACTGAAAAAGAGAAATCAATTCAGATTTTGCATTTTGCTCAGTTGAATCAGATTTCGCCGGTATACTATAACAAAACATATCAGGCAGTGCCTGAACCAGGGGGAGAAAAAGCCTTCGAGCTTCTGCGCTCTGCTCTCATGGCTGAACAGAAAATAGCTATAGGGAAAACAGTCATGGGAACAAGCGATACTCTTATGGCGATCATTCCGCGGGAGGAAGGAATAATCATATCGACAATGTATTTTACAGATGAAGTCAAGGAGCTTCAAAGGCAGTATCAAAAGCCCAATATATCCGAGCAGGAATTAAAAATGGCACGGATGCTTATTAATTCGATGGATACGCCGTTTGACCCATCCATGTATAAAGATGAATACCAGGAAAAGCTACGCAATCTGATAGAAACTAAGATTGCGGGGAAAGAGGTAGTCGCCGCCGAGCCTGAAAGCCCGGGCAAGGTGATAGATCTCATGGAAGCCCTCAAGGCAAGTGTTGAGAAAGCGAAAAAAGAGAAAGCGATTGTGTAATTTAGGTAATTTTTATATATAAGTAATTATGACATGCTGTTCAGAGATGAACTGCCTTAAGCAGGAGCAGTTGAATGTTGTAATGCGAACAGTGCAGCTCGAATGAGGTAAAATCTGCTGGACGCTGTTTTTATCCGGCACGTGCTCTGGACAATGCGAAAAAATTTTCGCATAGCGATTGCCAGCGACCTCGTGAGATTAAACTTGAGCATTGACAACTTCCTGCGACGAGGACAGCAGGAAGATCTGAACAGCATGTCAACAATTTTAAACAGCCGCATGATTAAAATGAAGGATACGATATGGACACAAAGCTGAGTGAGTACAATCAGAAAAGAAATTTTGACATTACAGCCGAACCTGAAGGGGTCGCTGACGACTCGGATGAGCAGCTCAGGTTTGTCGTACAGCATCATATCGCCAGAAAAGACCATTATGATTTCCGCCTGGAATGGAACGGGGTTCTTTTAAGTTGGGCAGTGCCAAAAGGCCCTTCATATAATCCCGCTGACAAAAGGCTGGCTGTAAAGGTGGAGGATCATCCGCTTGAATACAGGAATTTTGAAGGAACCATTCCGAAGGGAGAGTATGGCGGCGGAGTTGTGATGCTTTGGGATGAAGGCACATGGGAACCTTATGGAAACGTTGAAGAATGTCTTCGCGAAGGTGTGCTGAAATTTGCCCTGCACGGGATACGTCTCAAGGGAAAGTGGGCCTTGATCAGGTTAAAACCAAAAAAGGGCGAATCAAAGGATAACTGGATCTTACTCAAGGAAAAAGACGAATATACAAAATCAGAAGATGGGATATCCGAGTTCAATACAAGTATCCGGACCGGACGGACCATGTCTGAGATCGAATCAGGCCAGGCAAATAACTTTGTGAAAAACCCGTTCAGCAGTGCCGATGTGCAGCTGGCAAAGCCGGCTAATTCGGTTCCCGACAGTGACGATTGGCTATTTGAAATGAAGTATGACGGGTACAGAATACTGGCCTTTGTGGAAGAGAACAAAGCAAGGCTGATAACGAGAAACGGCAATGATTTTACGAAACGGTTCCATGATGTGGCTGTCTCACTGATCGAGCTGGCCAGAGGCCGTGCTATGGTCCTTGACGGCGAGATGACGGTGATCGATGACAAAGGAAAGACCGATTTCCAGGCACTTCAGAATTATATGAAAAAGCCTGAGGGGCAAAACCTGACATATATCATTTTCGACCTGCTGGCACTTGACGGTGAGGATCTGAGGAGTCGTCCCCTTGTTGAAAGAAAAGAAAAACTGGAGTATCTTATGAAGGATTCCCCGGGCAATTTATACTACAGCCGACATGTCAGAGGCAATGGACAGGCTTGCTTTGATGCCGCTTGTGAAGCAGGCATGGAAGGGATAATAGGCAAAAAGTATGATTCGGTGTACAGCGGAACGCGAAACGGCGACTGGATCAAGCTGAAATGCGACAAACGCCAGGAATTCGTGATCGGAGGCTATACTGTTTCAGATAAAAGAACCAGCGGGATTAGTTCGCTTCTTTTAGGGGTGTATGAAGGGAATGACCTGGTCTATGTGGGGCGTGCCGGAACTGGCTTCAACAAACGCAATACGAAAGAACTTGAAACAAGATTCATAAGTCTTGTCACTGATACGGCGCCTTTCAAAAATGCACCGAAGCCAAGAGCCAATGAAAGAATAACCTGGCTTGAGCCGGAGCTTGCGGCCGAGATAAAGTTCACAGAATGGACAGATGATAACCAGTTAAGGCAGGCGAGCTTCAAGGGTCTGAGGGAGGATAAGGACCCAAAGGAAATAAGAAGAGAATCAAAAAAAGAGGAATCGGTGATGCCAGTGGAATCAGAAGGAAAAAATATCATCATCGGCGGTATCAAAATTTCCAGTCCAGATAAGGTCATTTTCAAAGATCCTGAGATCACTAAAGCAGATGTAGTAAGGTATTATCATAAGGTGGCTGAGCGCATGCTTCCTTATGTCAGTCACAGGATCCTGAGCATTGTACGATGTCCGAAGGGAGTAAATGAAGCGTGCTTTTATAAAAAGCATCCCGGACCCGGAAGCAGGGGTATAGTGACCTTACCTGTACCTTCAGGAGACGGGGAGACAGAGGAATACTTTTTTATTGAGAATATCACAGGACTTATTTCCGAAGCGCAGATGGGCACATTGGAGTTCCATATCTGGGGAAGCCGTGTGGATGAGCTTGAAAAGCCGGATATGATGGTTTTCGATCTGGACCCCGATGAGGGCATGGATATAGAAAGAGTCCGCCAGGGAGTGCGGGATCTGAAAAGCATTCTGAAGGAGCTTTCACTGGATTCATACCTGAAGACCAGCGGTGGAAAAGGCTATCATGTGGTCGTACCTTTAAAGCCTTCTGTCGGTTGGGAGAGATTTCACGATTTTGCCCGGGGTGTTGCCGAAGTTATGGAGCAGAAATGGCCTGACAGGTATACAAGCAATGTGAGAAAGGCAAAACGTACAGGAAAAATATTTATTGACTGGATCAGGAATGCCAGAGGCGCTACCAGTATCGCTCCCTATTCGTTAAGAGCAAGAAAAGGAGCCAAGGTTTCCATGCCCATTTCATGGGATGAACTTGATACTGTTGCACCCGACGGGATTGATATGAAGGATGCGATTTTAAGGGTTGACGGCAATGATCCGTGGAAGAATTTTTTTAACTGCAGCCAGATGATCAAATGAAACAGCACCTATTGAAACGATGGTTTTAAAATTTTCCCAGCGTAATGTTTTTTATTTCATACAAAGAACCAAGTCACGGCAGGTTTATATCGTAATAAAACGACGATTAACAATAGCTTACAACATTTTGGGAAAATAAAACAATTTGTGTATTGCCTTTACATCCAAAAAAATTATCATATGGAATGTGTTTCAAATATCTTATTGGTTGGTATTAAGAATCATTAGAAAATTCAATAAGTGCGGGGTGTGACTTCATGTCAAGAATTCTTATTGTTGATGATGCCGCTTTTATGAGAACGACGATAAAGATGGCACTTGAGAAAGCCGGGCATGTAATTGTCGGCGAGGCTGAAAATGGTATGGAAGGCTTATCTCAATATATTAAACTAAAACCGGACCTGGTTACTCTGGATATTACAATGCCGGTAATGAATGGAATCGACGCTTTAAAAGCGATAAGAAAATATGATAATAATGCAAAAGTCCTTATGGTTTCTGCAATGGGACAGGAAGGCATTGTAAGGGAAGCAGTTTTGAGTGGCGCGAAAACTTTTATTGTTAAACCTTTTTCTTCTGAAAAACTTATTCAGACGGTAGAAAAGATATTATCAGCTTAAGGATACATCAAAAGACAAATTCTGGGTCAAAAGGGTGATCGCAATGAGTACCAACTATTCAAACGAACCATTACTTGATATGTACATTTTTGAAACAGAACAGCTTCTGGGACAGCTTGAGCAACTAATACTGGATAGTGAAAAAACAGACGGTTTCTCCAGAGAGGCAATTGATGAGATATTCCGTATAATGCACACTATTAAAGGCTCTTCTGCAATGATGATGTTCAATGGCGTTTCAAATCTGGCACATTGCATGGAGGATCTTTTTTATTGCCTGAGAGATGGTAAATATGAAAGCATAGACAGCTCTTATATTTCCGATATGGTTTTTGAAGGCATCGACTTTATTAAGGAAGAAATAACAAAAATCAAAAACGGCGATACAACCGAAGGAGATCCGTTAATTATAATTAAAAAAATCAATACGCATATCAAAGAACTGAAAGGTGACGTTTCTGCTGTTTCAGACCACCAGAAAGAGGCGGGTGCCGAAAACCTTCAAAAAGCAAGCCAGTCTGAGAATAGTCAATATTATCCAAAATACGCTTACAAAGCTGTGCTGCATTTTGAAGACGGTTGTGAAATGGAAAATATCCGCGCTTTTTCCGTAGTACATAATTTAAAGGATATAACATCGGAATTAACTCATTTTCCGGAAGATCTGTTAAATAACGAATGCAGCGAGGATATCAAAAAGAATGGATTTCAAATATTATTCAGATCAGACCTGAGATATGACAGAATCCAGGAAGTTCTTTTACAGACTATATTCTTAAGAAAACTGGAGTTAACCGAACTGGAAAGCGAGGAGTTTAATAAGCCGGGCAACATTAAAAAACCTGATCATAACAACCCGGCTGAAAAACAGGAGGCTCCAAAAACTCCAAAAATTAAAACCCAAAAGGAATCCCAGTTGTCTTCAAGCCACCAGAATATTCTGAGCGTGGATGTTTTAAAGCTGGACAAATTAATGGATCTGGTGGGAGAGATGGTGATCGCTGAAGCGATGGTTATACAGAATCCCGATTTGGATGGCCTGGAACTGAATAACTTTCAAAAAGCAGCTCAGCGTCTCGATAAGATAACTAAAGAAATACAGGATATGGTAATGTCAATCAGGATGGTCTCTCTGGCGGCAACCTTTCAGAAAATGAACAGAATTGTGCGCGATATGTGCAAAAAGCTTGATAAAGAAGCAAAACTCGTTATTACCGGTGAAGAGACCGAGGTTGACAAAAACATTATCGAGCATATTTCAGACCCCCTGATGCATCTTGTAAGAAATGCTGTGGATCATGGGATTGAATCAGCGCAGGAAAGAGAAGCTTCCGGGAAGTCAGGATGCGGAACTATAATGTTAGAAGCAAAAAGCGCGGGAAGAGATGTTCTTATAACAGTTCGTGACGACGGCAAAGGCCTTCGTAAAGAAGAGATACTCAGGAAAGCGAAGGAAAAAGGTCTGCTTTATAAATCTGAGTCTGATATGACAGACAGAGAAATATATAATCTCGTATTGCTGCCCGGGTTTTCAACAAAGGATGATATTACCGAGTACTCAGGCCGCGGCGTAGGAATGGATGTCGTGGCGAAAAATATTGAGACTATTGGGGGCTCTGTGCTCGTCGACAGTACGCCCAATTCAGGTACGACGATAACCCTGAAAATTCCCCTTACCCTGGCTATAATTGACGGAATGAATATAAAGGTAGGCAAGACTGTTTTCACGCTGCCCACTATTTCTATCATGGAATCATTCAGGCCGAAAGAAGGCGAGACCTTTACCGACCCTGAGGGCAATGAAATGATAATGGTCAGGGGGAACTGTTATCCTATTCTCAGACTTCATCAATATTACAATATTGCTACCGATATTACTGATTTTACTGATGGCATAGTCATAATGGTTGAACATGATGATAAAACACTGTGTATTTTTGCGGACGATCTGCTGGGGCAGCAACAGATTGTTGTCAAGTCCTTGCCTAAATATATCAGAGACTTCAAAAAAATAAAAGGACTGGCTGGATGCACATTATTAGGCGATGGGAGCATCAGCCTGATTCTGGATATCGGAGGATTGGTCTATGGCTAGAAGGTTCATTAACCACATTAAAGGAAGAAAGGGGATGGTAATATGGCTGACTTGATCGAAAATACAGTCGAATTGGAAGAAGATACGCTTAAAAACAGATATCTTACCTTCTCAATAGGAAATGAAAGTTACGGTATTGAAGTAAGATATGTAACAGAAATTATAGGGATCCAGGCAATTACTGAAATACCGGAGCTTCCCGGGTACATCAAAGGGATAATTAATCTGAGGGGCAAAATTATCCCGGTAATGGATGTAAGGCTTCGATTCAAGAAAGAACCAAGGGAATATAACGACAGGACCTGTATTATCGTTATCGATATCAGGGATATCTCTATAGGCTTGATTGTTGACACAGTTTCGGAGGTTATCACCATATCAGAACAGGATATTGTTGAGCCGCCGAAAATGAATAAGGGTTTCCAGAACAGATACATAAAGAATATAGGGAAAGTCGAAAACGATGTAAAACTGTTGCTTGATTGCGAAAAGCTGCTTACCGACGATGAAATCGAAAACCTTAGTGAAGTATTATAAATGCAAAATAAGGTAGTGTTAAATAACTTATGAAAAAAGCAATATGGGAATAGTTGGATTTATTGAACCTTGAAAAGTGAAGAATGTACCAAACTTCCGCATTTATTCCACGATCCTCTTGACAATGAGCCTCCGC
>DULR01000031.1 GCA_012840245.1 Clostridiaceae bacterium | reverse complement strand
GTATTCTTCACATAATTCCCTCATCCTTCTTGTCTCTTCAAACATGATATCACTCCTCTTTTCTATTTTCCTTCCTCTATGATATCATGTTGTTAGTTTGCTCATACTTATCCTAACATAGGATGACTCAGGTTATGCGCTGAAGTATTGTAGATTGTAGCCCGGCATTAATGCTGGGCTACGCTATTTTAAGATAATCGTATAGACGCAGGAGCATTAAGGTGAACAGAGCAAGAGCCTTGCATCCGGTGAGATATGAATGAGTCAAAGCCTCCGTCCCCAAAACTCACATTGTTGTCTTCATAAAATCTTCATATTCATCTGCTAATGTTTAAGGCAGAATAAGTCTTACACGGAGGTTTTTATGAGCAGCAGAAAACAGGAAGGAAGTAAAAATGTCAGGAAAGGTTTTTTAAATCGCAGCACTTTGATATTCGCAGCGGCAGTAGTCCTTTTATCTATTGCGATCATAACCATGCCCGGATATAATGGCGGTTCAGATAGAACCAGTTCCGGCGAGGGTGACATTGTTATCACCAAAAGCGAGATAACAGAGACCGTCAAATTTTTTCCTGTGAAGATAGGAAAGATTACTATGGAGGTAATGGCTGTAAAAGCAAGTGACGGCACCATAAGAACTGCATTTAACACATGCCAGGTCTGCAATGGCTCTCCAAGGGCATATTTCAAACAGGAAGGGGACAGCGTTATCTGCCAGAATTGCGGCAACATATTCAGTCTGGATATGATCGAAGTCCGGAGAGGCGGCTGCAATCCTGTTCCCATAGCGAAGGATGACAAGGTTGAAGACGAAGATACCATTACGATTTCAAGAGAGTTACTTGAACAGAATAAAGATCTTTTCCCCGTGAACTGGAAGAAGTAAAAGATGTGGAAGAGAGGTATGGTATGAGCCATTACAGAAGGATCATTCTTGACATAGAGGGCATGTCCTGTACCGGGTGTGAGACCAGGATCGGAAACGCCCTTATGAAGATCGAAGGTGTAACCGATGTCAGAGTAAGCTATGCTGCCGGAACTGCGGGGCTTGCCTTTGATGAATCGCTGGTGTCGCCCGACAGAATCATTGACACCATAGAGAAACTTGACTACAAGGTAATAAATCAAAGGCCAGATTCAGAATGCCCGAAAGAAGACGGCAATGGATCCGGGGCAGGGACTGTGACAGACAAAACCAACATCATGCAGCTGATCGGCATAGGTGTTATCCTGCTGTCTCTTTATCTTATCATCAACAATACCGTAGGATTCAACTTCATACCCGAGATCGACCAGTCCATGGGACTGGGGTTGCTGTTTATGGTGGGATTAATGACTTCACTTCATTGTGTCGCGATGTGCGGAGGGATCAATCTTTCTGTCTGCCCGATCTGAGCGGGGAGGAGATTTGCAGATTGATCCGTAAAAGATCTGATGTTCCGATCATAATGCTTACTGCAAAGGTCGAGGAGGAAAATATTCTGGCCGGGCTTGAAATGGGAGCTGACGATTATGTGACAAAGCCTTTCAGCCCCAGGCAGCTGGTAGCCAGAGTCGCGGCGGTATTGAGAAGAGTGTCAGACAGGAAGCCTCAGGCTTCAGATATTATAGTGTTCAATGACGGTGACCTGATATGCCACCCTTCAGAGCCATATGGAGGCCATGATCGACGGGATATGGACGCCTGACAAGGAAAGGCTAATAAGCTGCCATGACGAAATCGTAAGACTGAATAATCTGGTGGGGGATCTGGAAAAGCTGGCCCGCTACGAAGGGGAAAATTTAATTTTGAACAAGAGCTGTTTTGATGTTTCCGAGCTCATAACAAGTCTTGTAAAAAATTTTGAAAAAGATTTTATGGATAAAAGAATCGAAATTTCGGTTTCGGGAAAAAAAACAGAGATCTGCGCCGATAAGGACAAAATCAGCCAGGTATTGGTCAACCTGTTGTCCAATTCTCTCAAATATACCCCTGAAGGCGGCAGAGTTATAATATGTACGGAAGACGAAAAGGATGCCATACTAATAAGCGTTGAGGACAACGGATTCGGGATCCCGAAAGAGGATCTGCCATATATTTTCGAAAGGTTCTACAGAGCCGACAAGTCGAGGAACAGGCTGACAGGCGGTTCCGGTATAGGTCTTGCAATTGCCAGATCCATCGTTGAGGCACACAAAGGCACCATAACAGCCCACAGCATTGAAGGCTGTGGCTCAAAATTCATCATATCCCTTCCTAAGGGATCCTAGAAAAGCAGTATTACAGCCATAAATACCAGAGGGACATCACCATTGTTCTTAATGGAGTGGTACTCACCGTTTCCCGTTTTTATGGCATCGCCCTGCTCAACTTCTACGATCTGACCGTTATCGTCCACGACACCTTTACCGCTTAAAATATAATAGATCTCTTCTTCCTTGTCGTGAGTGTGGGTTCCTATGGAGCAGCCCGGTTCCAGAGTGATAACATTGAACAGGCGGCATTTGCCCATGAGCTCATCCTTTGTAAATATGGGCATCATTTTTGTCTGACCGTCACCGCCGCGCATGTTCTCAACAAGATTCACAGTCATTTCAGATTTTCTTCTTACCATTTCCTGAACCTCCGGAGGATTATTTTCTTTTCCTGGAATGCATGAACGTTCCGATATATGTGGCACATACAGCTAACAGTATCGAAGATGCCAGGAACAAAACCTGTTTTATGTCATAGGCTACACCAAATATCATAACCGGTTTTTCCCCGAATAAACCAACAAGCTGCGCTCCGAAGATTGCCGCTATATATCCGATCACACCGCTGATGGCAGCACTGAAGCCTATGTAAACAGTCCTTTTCTCGTCGGGTGTAAAGTCAAACTGAAGGTTGAAAAGAGCTACGTTGATCCCTGACCAGGCCATCCCGCTCAATATATGGCTGAGTATAAGAATTATAATGGCAGCCGGACTTCCTTTGAAAGCGAAAAACCATGTGAAATGGCAGATGCTTAAGATCCCTATGGTGATCATCGTGGTTATGGACCAGCCGTTCCTGTCGGCAAACCTTCCCCAGATGCGCGCCGACAGTATGTATATCACCGCATTTATCAGGGACAAAGTGGTAATGACAGTATAACTCATTGACAGGTCGGATTTTAGATATACCCCGAAATATGCACTTGCTATCTGGATGGCGAAGTTCCATATTATAAGCATGATGAAATAAAAGATGAACTTTCTGTTTTTCAAAGGAAGAGTGAATATTTCCGAAAGCTTTACCCGCTCAGAGGTATGAGACAGGGGAACCTCCTTCATCATCGCAAAGAATGAAATATTGAGTGCAGTCATTATGAAAATGAAGCAATAAACGATTATATAGCCCGTGCCTTCCCTGCCCGCATCAGTGTAAATGTCCAGTACCTTTCCCAGAACGAGGGTCAATAAGGTAGCCGCTATCAATATGTACGATTCTCTTGTGCCGAAGTATTTGCCTCTGATGTTTTGCGGCACGAAACTTATATACATATTGGAAACAGCAGGGTTGACAAATGATACTGCCAGGTATGAGACGAACATTAATATGGCCGCGATCATAAGCCTTATCCCGGGATTCATGGGAATGAAGGTAACGAATATGAGCATGGACAACAGGACCCGGTGGAGCATGCAGCCTATGACGATAATTTTTTTTCTTAATTTGAGACTTTCCAGTATCATAGGAGAAAAGACCTGTATTATTGCAGCAAAAACGGGTATCGAAAGCACATACCCGCAAAAAGTATCGCTCGCCCCCATATATTTGAGCAAACCGACCATATATGCTCCGGTGGTCAGGTTGGCTATGGTTCGGGCAGAAGCTCCTTCAAGTATCCCTAATAGTCGGTTTCGTTCCAGATCTTTTTCTGTGGTTTTTAACTGATCAACAGGCATGTTTAAACCTCGTAGTGTGTTCCGATGCAATGCTTCAAAGCTTGAGGAACTGTTCGATATTCAGTATGAATACTGTAGCACCGCCAACATTGACTTCAATGGGCATAGCCATATTGAAGGATCCAAAACTGCCGGGAAGCTTTTCTGGAGCTATCATTCTGCGCCTGGACTTGCAGGTATCCCGGATTATCTCAATAGCGCGCTCCACCTTTTCATCATCGGTAGCCACAAGAAAGGTTGTGTTGCCGCTTTTTAAAAACCCGCCACTGGAACAGAGCTTTGTTGTGCTAAAACCGTCGCGGCTAAGGTTATCAGCCAGGATGCTGCTGTCCTCATCGCTGACAATGGCAAAAAGAAGCTTCATAAAAAGACCTCCTCAAATATACTTATCCTCTTATTTAATTATATGCGATAACCCGGTTCTGTTCAAGCAAAGACAGTTTGAGACAAACCTCTTTCCCACTTTATATCAGGCAGAGTAACGGTTTTTCCGTCCAGATATGACAGGTGGCCTGAGGGCGATGTGAACATAAAGGTCATCTCATATGCCCAGAGGGCCTGCCATTTTAGTTTGAATGTCCTGTTAACCGAGTTGATCCCGTATTTCCCGTCACCAAGTATGGGATGGCCGATAAAAGCCAGGTGAGCCCTTATCTGGTGGGTCTTGCCCGTTACCAGTTCAACCTCAAGAAGGGAATATCCATCGAAGGCCTTCAATACCCTGTATCGCGTTATAATCGGATCTGCGCCTTTCACAGGTCTGTCATAGACAAATACCCGGCTGTTTTTGCTGTCCTTCCTGAGGTATCCGTGAAGCTCGCCCGATTTCCTCAATGGGACTCCATATACGAGACAATGATATATTTTCCTTATTTCACGGTTTCTGAACTTGTCCTCCAGAACGGCCAGGGTTTCAGGATCCTTTGCGAACAGAACAAGACCCCCGGTATTTCTGTCGATCCGGTGGCAAAGGGCAGGAAAACCCTGTTCATAGGTTTTTCCGCTCTCTCCGGCTGTTTTTTGGACCCATTTGTCCAGGATCTGAACATCATCGTTCCTGTCCACATGGACCGGCATGCCCTGGGGCTTTGAAACAACAAGGATATAATCATCCTCATATATGATCTTCGGAGCATCTTTGGTCGAGGCTCCATCAGATGCTTTACCCTGCAAATATTCATCGGGAACAAAAACCTGAACAGTATCGCCCTGTGAAATCACATATGATTCCTTTACCCGCTTATTATTTACCTTGACGTTTCTTTTTCGGAATGCTTTATAAATAACCGAAGAATTCACATTCGGAATCATATCGAAAAGAAATGAGTCAACACGTTTCTTATCATAAGGCAAAGTTACCTGAAATTCTCTCATGGCATACCCCGATCATTCGATTATTTCAGCAGCAGGCGCAGTTCCGCGCTTTATCTTTCTCGGATACATCTGATATACGCTTCGGTGGAGCTTTTCCTCTTTTATAAGCTCATCCCCGTTGTAGATCCTTATATATGTATCGACAACATACCCCTCCATCCCGTTTTCATCCACTATGTAGGTGCCCTGAGGCAAGGTGTTGTCATCCACATACTGGACAGCTATGGGGGTGGTGCTGATTATCCTGGTTGCAAGCTTCACTTTGCGGTTCGGGTAATCATTTGTCGAAACTATACTGATATAAAGATTGTTGCCAGGTGTGACGGCAGCATTTATGCGCAATGGGTGTGCTGTCGTATTTTTGAATACCAGATCGGCATAGCCATATGAAACGGCTGCGTCATGCCCCAGCGGCACATAGCTGACGGTGAACATATGGTTATGTCTTTCAAGAACCTCCAGATTCGCTCTTAACACGGCATTGTACAGTGTTGTCGATACCTGGCATACACCGCCTCCTGTACCATCGGTGATCCTGCCGGCGACAAAAATATGAGCTATCCTGTATCCTTTTGCAGCGGTGCGGGGACCTACCACATCATTGAACGAGAATATCTCGCCCGGCAGCAGAATGGTACCGTCGATGCTTTTGGCCGCAAGACCGATATTGATGCTGCGGTTGTAGTTGTTTTCACCAACAGTATTGAAATGTGTGCTGTATGATGCAAGAGTGTCCCTGAAAAGCCGGGTTTTAAGTTCGTCTTCGGTAAGTTCAGGGGCGATGAATTCAACCGGAAGGATTATCTCTTCATATTCCTGGCTTTCTCGGTTTTCCACATAGGATATTATCTCCATCAGCTTTGAACGGTCCAGTTTAAGTCCCATCTGATGAGGCTTTATTTCGTATTCGGTTCTTGAAAGCTTTACGAACTCTGCATTTACCGGGTCTCTGTTCAAAGCTGCCAAGGTGGTTTCGATATCAAGGGGCGGGGGAGGCATGATCAGCACAGGTATCTGGATGGCAGATGAGTCAAGATCTTTTATTTTCTTCATGATCTCTTTCTTAAGCTGCTCCCTGTCGGCCTGCTGTCCGGGGATCCCTGTGCAGAGGATGACCTTGTCTTCCATGATCACTATATTTGTAGGTACCACTTCTCTGAAAACACTTTTGCAGATATCATCCAATAATTTTTCAAATGGTTCGGATTCGCAATCGATGGCAAGGTCGATGGAAACAGGGGATCTTCTCAGTTTGAGCATTTTTATCACCCGGTCAAGGGGAGAGCCCTCCCGCCCCAGTTTATATGCGCTGTCCGTCATAGCTGCGATATCTACCTTTATACCAAGATCCGAAGCGGCAGCGGTCCTGCTGAAGCTCTGACTCTGCAAATTGATATTGAAACCGTTCAGCAGAGTTGACATTTCATTCTCTAGATAAGAGAAAAGCTCATCCCTGGTAAGACCGTGGACATCGGTCCCTCTGATCTGCACGCCCTTATATATGGTGTTTGAATTCATCAAAACAGCCAGATAAATGAAGGCTGCCACCATCAATAAAACCAAAAATGCCGATATATAAATAAGTACAAGGTTTTTCCGGTAAACCTGCGAGGGGGTTTTATCAAGATGATTGTCATCCATATTGCGCACCCGAATATATTTTGTTTCTGTGACTTATAATTATTATCTCAGCTTTTAAAAATGTTTACAACATAACAATCATTGAGACATAATCATAAGTCATTTGCCCTCTGCTATGTTATACTAAGGATATATAACATTTAGAAGCTGCAGATTCAAATTGCCGGTTATTGATTATCCACGGGGTGGTTATGAGTATGAGGTTGTTTTGGAAGAAACAGTCTCCGGAAACAGTTGAAAAGGAACAGGACAATGAGAAGAAAATAAATGTGGAATTCGATTCCTCAATTCTCAGAAAAAACAATATAACGCGTCTTTCCATCGATGAGAGATGGACAAAGCTGTTTGTTGCCATAAAGATGACTCCCGAACTTGAGAAAGCAGAACAGGAAATGAATGAGCTCATCAAGGAAGAGGCCATGCTGAAAAACGAGCAGGATAATCTTGAGCCGCAAAAACGCAAACTGATGAATGAGATCCTGAACCTTACAAAGGAAGCTTTTGAAAACAGCAATGATGCTGCCAAGAAAAGACTGAAGGAATGCAAAAAGGAAATTGAAAGGATCAACTCCCGCATCGACGGTGTGCTGGAGGATATAGAAAAGCTCGATGACAGACTGAAGAAAGCGAATATTGATCTTTTGAACAACTCTATCAACTACATATTCTCCGAACTGAAAAGCAAAAACGAAAGGGCTCTTGAAATCAAGAACGAACTTAAGGAACTGGAGCAAAGACAGAAAAGCCTGCAGGCCGAGCTGGAGACCATAAAAGTGGACTGGACGCAATATGCCGTGGACCTTACAAACCTTATAGGCACCGATCCTGTTAAGGAGTTTGAGGAAGCATATAAACTGGAGGGGTTAAAGGATGAAACTGTTGACGCCTCAGCAGATGAAAGCAATTGATGAACTGGCGATTAAAAATATAGGCATACCCGGCATCATATTGATGGAGAATGCCGCCATACAAACGGTCATGAAAGCTTCCAAAATGATAGGTGACAAAAATGATCCCAAAGTGACCGTAGCTGCGGGTACAGGCAATAATGGCGGAGACGCATTCGCAGTAACTCGCCATCTTCTGTCAATGGGTTATGCCGTCTCAGTTTTTTCAATGACCGAGGTCGAGAATCTTACAGGAGATGCGGGTGTAAATGCCAGGATCCTGCGTAACATGGGAATGAGTATTCCGGTAATAAGAGATGCAGAAAGCCTGGAGCGGCTGAAAAAATCCTGCCGGGAAAGCCATCTTGTTATAGACGGGCTCTTAGGGACAGGACTAAACCGTGACGTTGACGGAATACTGTCCGAAGTGATCGATGTCATAAACGATAATGCGCCAAAGATTTTATCCATAGATATTGCGTCAGGTGTAGATGGCCTGACTGGAAAGATAAGGGGCAATTGCATCAGGGCCGATGCAACGGTCACCTTTTTCCTTCCCAAAACAGGAATGCTACTGTATCCCGGAGCCGGATACATTGGCGAGCTGACGGTAGCCGATATCGGGATCCCTTATGCTTTGACCGAAGACCTTGATACTCCCGTTTTAATGGAAAAGCACGATGTAAGCGGGATGCTTCCGTCAAGACCGGCCGAAGGCCATAAGGGAACCTTCGGAAAACCGCTAGTTATAGCCGGTTCCCCCGGAATGACAGGAGCTGCATATTTGAGCGCGCTGGCTGCTTACAGGACCGGTTCGGGGCTTGTAAGGCTGCTTGTCCCTGAAAGCTGTCTGGAGACTCTGTCTGTCATGCTTCCTGAAGCTGTTATATCAGGGCTGCCGCGGCAGGAGGAAGAAAGGTTTTCTCTGGTAAGAAAACTTATTGAGGAAGCGGACGCCGTTTTGGTCGGTCCCGGGCTTTCACGGACCGGAGAAGCCATGCAGCTTCTGGAATCGGTGGTCGAAAACTGCGACAAACCTATGGTGATCGATGCCGATGCATTAAATCTCATATCCGGGAATAAATCCTTACTGGAAAGGCTTCGCTGCGAGGCCATCATCACGCCGCACCCAGCTGAAATGTCACGGCTGACAGGGATAACGACATCAGGTATACAGGACGACAGAATAGGCATAGCTAAAGGCTTTGCCGATGAGTTCGGCCTGACTGTGGTTTTAAAGGGTGCCGGAACAGTTATAGCCTCCAATGACGGAAGGACCGCCATAAATCCCACCGGCAATCATGGAATGGCTACGGCGGGCGCGGGAGATGTGCTTGCGGGCGTCATCGTATCACTTCTCGGGCAGGGACTGCCTCCTTATGAAGCCGCAGTGGCAGGCACATATATCCACGGGCTTGCAGGCGATATGGCTGCAGCTGAAATGGGAGCGGCGGGGGTAATGGCGTCAGACATAGCCAACAATATATCAAAGGCTATTGAATATTGTCACAGGGACGGTCCTTCTGACATGTTACCGGCACGGCATAAAAATGAATGACAATCATGGCTCACCGTGACAGAAGATATTTCTTAGAAGCAATTACCCTGTGTCCTGAACGAAACGTAAGTGAAGTGAAGGATCTTGTATAAATAAAAAGGAGTTCGGAAAATGGAATATAAAGTAACACGCACATGGGCTGAAATAAATCTTGACAATATAGCCCATAACGTCAGGGAGATAAGGAGGATTGTCGGAAAACGGACCGAAATCATGGCGGTCGTAAAAGCCGACGCATACGGCCACGGAGTTCTCGAAATAGTCAGCACATTGCTTGAAAACGGGACTACCCGTCTTGCAGTATCCATGCTTGACGAAGCCATACAACTGAGAAAGACAGGAATAGACGTGCCCATACTTGTTTTGAGCCATACACACCCTAAAAGGGCGGATGAACTGATAAAATATCAAATAACCCAGACCGTCTACAGCCATGACATGGCTAAGGCATTGTCCGACGAGGCAATGCGCCAGGGCGTAAAGGCAAAGATACATATAAAGATCGATACAGGCATGGGAAGAGTGGGATTCCCTCCGGGATACAGCGCGGTCAAGGCTGTAATGGAGATCCAGAAGCTTCCGGGAATAACAATAGAAGGGATATTCAGCCATTTTGCGACTGCCGATGAAGAGGATGGCAGCTATACAATGCATCAGATGGAGCTGTTTGAGAGCATAATAAGCGAGCTGAACCGTATAGGGATACTCATACCCATCAGGCATATCTCAAACAGCGCAGCGATACTGCAATATCCCGAATTTGCCATGGAGCTTGTAAGGCCGGGGATCATCCTCTATGGGATCTACCCTTCCGATGATGTGAAAAAAGATGTTGCGGATCTCAGGCCTGCCATGACCCTTAAATCAAATATAGCCATGCTCAAGTGGGTGGAACCCGGAACAGATATCAGCTACGGCAGAAAATTCACGACTGCCAGAAAAAGCCTGATCGCGACTCTGCCTGTTGGCTATGCCGACGGTTACTCCAGACTGCTTTCTGGCAAGAGCAGAGTTCTGGTGAACGGTCAGTTTGCCCCCGTTGTCGGTTCCATCTGCATGGATCAGTGCATGGTCGATGTTACAGAAATAGAAGGCGATATAAAAACAGGGGATGAGGTGGTACTGCTGGGCAAACAGGGCAACAGGGAGATCACGGCCCGGGAGCTTGCCGGCTATATGGGTACTATCCCGTACGAAGTAGTATGCATAATAGGAAAACGTGTTCCCAGGGTATACTATAAAAACGGTGAGATAGTCAATGTCCTGAACTATTTGATATAGCGCATGTGTTAATTTATTCAGGCATTTGTCTGTAATTATGCATTCAATTATGTATACAATTTAAGGAAATAAGAAATAATAAAAACAGACACGTAACCTAATTTTAATTTGCGCTCTGATTTTGTCTTTCTTATAATAGTTATCAGAAGAGGTTGTAACAGAGATATCGGCTGATTTTTGCGGCATAATCGATTTCTATTGTATTATGCAGTGAGAATCTACCCATTTCCGGGGTCATGCATTGTAGGTCAATACTTTTTACAGGAGTGATAAGATGCAGGTAAGAAGAGGCGACATTTACTATGCTGACTTAAGTCCGGTTGTGGGATCGGAACAGGGAGGAGTCAGACCTGTTCTTGTGATTCAGAACGACGTAGGCAACAAGTTCAGTCCGACTATCATAGTTTCAGCCATTACGTCACAGTTGGACAAGGCCCGTCTCCCCACACATATCCAGATAGCGGGAGAAAAATACGGACTAAGCAAAAACTCAGTGGTGCTTTTGGAACAGGTAAGAACCATCGACAAGAGACGACTGCGTGAGAAAGCCGGACATCTGGACGACACTGTGATGAGAAAAGTGGACTATGCGCTTCGCACAAGCTTTGGACTTGGCGTTACATACGTGCAGTAAAGCGAAGTGCGAAGCTTATCTGAATTTAGGTTGACTGTGCTGTTGCGGCATGGTGCAATCGGCAGAAAGGGTAGGTCGTTGATATGTTATTCAAAAGAAAAAGCAAGATAGCTTTACTGGCATGTATGTTATTTTCGTGCGTCGTACTGGCAGTATCATCTGCCGCAGGGGCGGGTCAGCCCGGGAGCGATGCCGATCCTCTGGTAACGAAAAGCTATGTTGATCAGAAAATTGCTCAGTTATCGGCTCAAATCGGCGCAGGATCGGGTACGGGAGGAAATGTGGACCTGAGCGCGATAGCCCAGCTTCAGACTGACGTAGGTGATCTGACCAAGTTTATTATCGATGCCCTGACCGAGATCGAAACCCTGAAGGGCAGGGTCGCTGCCCTGGAGAGCGGTTATATGGTGGTCGAGGCAAAGGCCGGTCAGAAAATAATACTTGCAGGGGGAAGCGAGGCTATTTTAAGAAGTGGTTCTGCCACAGCCATCGCGGGCACCTATGGTACCCTTGTTGATGCAAGTGCCGGGTTGGATCTGAAAGACGGAGCGAATATTACAGTTCAGCACCTCCTGATATCTTCAAGAACAGACGGAAGAGGTCTTCTGATAAAATCAAACGCATTCCTCCTCATCCGGGGAGCATATACGGTACAATAGGATACGTAATCAAAATGAGACAGGGATGGTTCCCTGTCTTTATTTTTTATCTGAAACAGTGTGATGATTGATAACCTGAAAGAATATACCTGGCGGTCGTAAGGTTTTCCCGCTGCCCCTTTTTTATTTTATGTTTTTTTACGATAATGTAATTGAGGGGTTATTTATGAAGAAGGAAAATCTGATCAAAAATTTAATAGGAGCCGTGCTGATTTTAGTTACCCTGTTTTTCGGTGTCAGGCCGATACTGACAAGAAGCCATACAAGATTCAACTCAAATGAGTATGATTTTGAAGCCAATGAGTATGGGATGATAGTTATAGGCTCTGAACCCGAGGGATTGGCAGCTGCTCTCGCCAGTGCGAGGACAGGCTTGAAAACCTTGCTCGTTACTGAGGATAAAAGCCTTGGAAGTTACATAAAACGGTGTATGATATCAAAAATGGATCCCCAGCAGGGACTGATAAAGGGTAAGAGAATTCTCCTGAATCAGGGGATCTATCAGGAAATATTCGGGAAATTCAATGTAAGCTTCAGCGGCCAGGACTATGAAAACTCCATAACAAAGCTCATTGAAAAGGAAAAAAACTTAAAAGTCATATATGAGGGTAAAGTTACCGAGGTAAAGACCCAAGGGAGATCCATAAAAAGCATCGGTGTCGAAGAACCTGACGGAATGCGCTATTACAAAGGAAGGGTCTTTATTGATGCCACTCAGGACGGAGATCTCCTGATGCTTTGCGGCACCCCATATTTTAACGGCACTGAGGATCTGGGCATATCAGATTTTTATTCTCCGGTGGAATTCAATTTCAGGATTTCGGGTGTGGACGTCGAAGCGCTGAAAAAAAGCAGGAAAGTATCGAATTTTATTGATGAATTCCAGTTGGTCCTGCTGAATTATGAAAAGGTAAATCCGAAAACTAAGCTTTTGAATCCTTCGTTTATTATCCTGAATGATGATGAGATAGTCATTTCCGGATTGCAGGTTTTCGGAGTCAATGTAAATGATGAGGATGAACTGCGTCTTGCATATGAAGAGGCCAAAGAAGAGGCAATAATGCTCACTGCATTCCTGAAAAACACATTGATAGCTTTTAAAGACTGCACCTACAAGGAAAGCCCCGAAAGCTTTTTCATTCCCGAATACAGACATTTTGAGGGCCGTTACAGACTTACTGTCGCAGACATAATGGAAAACAGGGATTTTCCCGATAAAGTGGCACTATGCTCTCAGGAAGTCGATGCCAGTAAATTTGTCGATAAGAACCTCGAATATGTAGTCGTAAAACCCAATGTTTACTCCATTCCTCTGGGAAGCCTGATACCTGTTAATCTGGATAATGTGCTAATGCTGGGTTCAAAAGCGGGATTTTCCTCTTTGGCCGCGACCAGTGCGGGAAGCATTCCCACAAGGATAACCGTAGGCGAGGCAGCCGGTTTGGTGTCGGTATACAGCAATATAAGAGGGTTGCCACCTGCCGGGTTATTGGATTTGCCTGATAAAGAAAAAAGGTCTATGGTCAATTACATAAAAAGGGGAGGAGTAATGCTGACAGATTTCGAAGAAAGCATCCTTATACCTGATACCAAGGATAAATTGTCTGATCACTGGTCTTTTCCATATATCAAAACCCTGGCTGAGTACGGTCTTATTTCGGGTGGCAGGGAAAATGACTTTAAACTTGATTTCAAGGCAAGCCAGGAGCTTCTGGTGGTATTGATCAAAAATGCCATTCTGAAGATGAGGACTGAATCATATTCGATCGATATAAATATTGCTCTGAAGCCATATGAAATTCAGAAGGAGCTTACCGGAGAAACAGCCGGGGCTATTGTTCTGGAGGCATTATCCATACATTATGAATCCGGCAAAGCGCTTCAGACCCTTAAGGACAAGGGGATCATTCCGGCAGATATTTTGAATCGCCTGGAGCCAGGCGCTCCTGTTACCATGGATACCGTTTACGGACTGGCAGTCGAAACGGTCAATTATATCAAATAAAAACGTGGGGATGGTTTAACCGGCAGTCGTAAGAATCTCGCTCTGTTCGCCACTAAGCACCTGCGCCAATAAGTTCTATTATCTCTATGATGCGACATTCCTCCGCTTTCGCTCCGTCATGTCACAAAGTGTGGTCTTTTTCTAACGGGTCGCTCAAACTTCTTCCATATCGTCATTGCCCGGTGGTCATTTCCTTCGAAGTGTATCGGCATCACTGCCGCGAGAAACCTTACACCCGCCTTGAAAGAACCTGAATATGGTCAATGTTTTTTAAACTTCTTTTTAAGCGTGAGGATCATAAAGCGCGGCAGATCCATCATTCGTTTATATCTTCTGGGTTCTTTGATCAGCCTGAAAAGCCATTCAAGCCCTGCTTTTCTCATAAACTCGGGAGCAAGAGCCGCGGTGCCGGCAAATACGTCTATGGCACCTCCGATGCCCATGATGACTTTGGAGTTCAATTGTCCGGCGTACCGGTGTATCCATTTTTCCTGTTTGGGGGCACCCAGGCCGACCAACAGCACATCGGCCCTGGAATCATTTATCTGCTTTATTATTTCCGGTATTTCGCTTTCTTCAAAATAGCCGTTCCTGAATCCGTTGATCCTTGCTTTCGGATAATCGGAAAGAATATTGATGGATGCCTTTTCGGCTACGCCGGGCTTGCCGCCGAAAATAAAGAAACTCGTTGATCTTTTTTCTGTATGTGAAAGGATTTTTTTGACCAGATCTATACCCGACACTTTTTCTTTCAGTCTGTTTTTAAGTATGCGTGAAGCCAGGATCACGCCTGCTCCGTCAGGAACCAGAAGCTCTGCGCTGTTCAGAATATTCAAAAGCTCTGGATCGCGGTTTGCCTGCATGATGATCTCTGCATTGGGCGTAAAAATCTTGTTTGCCGATTTTCCCTTCATCATGTCCAAAACGATGTCAAGAGCCTCTTTCATGTTGACATTATCGATCATTACACCATGGATATCTATTTTTTCAGGCATTTTTTCCTCCTGCGTATTATCTTGATTCGAACATAGATCATTGCTTTATGATTATACTAAAATGGCCGGCAAATGCAAACAGGGTACCGACTTTTAATTTATTGTTGTCTGCGGCCTTGTTTTATTGACCTTAAAATGCGCAATGTGATACAATCAGAACGCTGGTAATTATTTGTTTTGGAGTGAATAAACCATGGATATATGCATTATTGGACTCGGTTATATCGGTTTGCCGACTGCTGCGATGTTTGCAACTCACGGCCATAATGTACTGGGCGTTGATGTCAATAGAAAAGTGATAGATGCATTAAGTCAGGGGAAGATCATCATTGAGGAGCCATTCCTTGAAGAGGCCGTCAGCAGGGCGGTAAAACAGGGGACCCTGAGGGCATCGACCGAGCCTGAAAATTCCGATGTTTTCATCATCTGTGTCCCGACTCCCATAATGCCTGATAAAACAGCCGATCTCTCATATGTGGAAAGCGGGACCCGCAAGATCCTTCCTTATCTAAAAAAAGGGAATATGGTTATTTTGGAGTCAACTTCACCTCCCGGTACGACGAGGGATTTCGTCGGAACCATTTTGGCAGAGGCCGGATTTGTTCCCGGAGAAGATGTCCTTTTGGCTTATTGCCCCGAAAGAGTGCTCCCGGGACGGATCCTGACCGAGCTTAAGGAGAATAACCGTATCGTCGGCGGTATAAACGAAAAGTCGGCTGAGGCGGTAAAAGAGCTGTATAAATGCTTTGTAGAAGGCGAAATATATACGACCGAAGCCACTACTGCCGAGATGTGCAAACTTATGGAAAACACATACAGGGATGTCAATATTGCTTTGGCTAATGAGCTGGCCATGCTGTGCGAAAGAATGGGAGTAAACGCATGGGATGTTATTAAGTATGCCAATAAGCATCCCCGGGTCAATCTGCATATGCCGGGACCTGGAGTGGGCGGTCACTGCATCGCTGTCGATCCATGGTTCATAGTGGAAAAACAGCCTGAGATCGCGAAAATCATTCGTCTGGCACGCATGACCAATGACGGCATGCCCCATTATGTGTACAACAGGATCAGGGAACTGACTGATGATATAGAGGGAATGAAGAAAATATGCATATTGGGAGCCACATATAAACCGGATGTGGACGATGTGCGTGAAAGCCCGATCGTTGAGCTGATCGGTTTGCTGAAGAGCCAGGGAAGCTTTGAAACTGTGATCGTGGACAAACATGTCAATCTGGAAGGGTCAAAGGAAAGAGATCTGTACGAGGCTGTTTCCGATGCTCATCTTGTAGTGCTTGCGGTCAATCACAGGGAATTCGGTGATGTTGATTTCCTGAGAATGAAAAAAGCGATGAAGACTCCCAGAGTATTGGATACCCGCAATTTCTGGAACAGGGATGCGGTAGAATCAGCCGGCCTGGAATATAACCTTCTGGGCTGGGGGAGGTCGGCGCATGAATAAGGTTCTTATGGTAGCCCACCAGTTTCCGCCCGTAGGGGGCTCAGGAGTGCAGCGCAGTGCAAAGTTCGCAAAATATTTGCCTCTTTTTGGCTGGGAACCTGTGGTTCTGACCAGAGACGACAAAAAGATGACCCTGAGGGATGAATCACTGCTGAAAGAATTGCCTCCGGACATGGAGATCATAAGGACACGGGCTTATGACCTGACCGTGCTGCCGGGGATCTTCAGCAAGGCAGGCAAGTTCATAGCCTGGAAGATCCTGATTCCCGACGGCGAAGTTTTGTGGATGAAAAATTCGGTAAAAGCCTGTATTGAGCGTATTGAAAAAGGCGATATAAAAGCTGTCTATACTACTTCCTATCCATACAGCGATCATCTTATGGGGCTTGAGGTAAAGAAACGTTTCCCGGATATTTTCTGGCTGGCTGATTTCAGGGATGAGTGGACAAACAATCCTTATCTGATCGATAAGCCTCATCGCAGTTCCAGAATGAGAAAAGAAAAGGAAATGGAAAAGGAAGTATTAAGGAAAGCCGATGTGCTTGTAACAAATACGCCTGTGATGAAAAGCAATTTTGTCCGGCTCAATCCTGAGATCAATCTGGAAACAAAAATGCACGTTATTCCCAATGGTTTCGATTCGGAAGATTTCGAGCATCTTGAACGTAAAAAAACTGTGAATCCTCAATTCACCATAACCTATACGGGAGCTTTTTATGGCCGGAGAAAGCCCGACCTGTTCCTGAAGGCCGTGGGTAATTTGGTGCAATTGGGAAAAATAAAAAAAGAGAAAATACGCATCCGTTTCATCGGAAGTTTCAAGCATGACGTGCTGCAAAGACTTGTAAAATCAATCGGGCTTGAGGGAGCAGTAGATACCGTCGGCTATATGGATCACGAACAATGCCTGATAAACATGATGGGATCGGATGCATTATTGCTGATAGAAGGCGGAGGCCCGGGATCCGAGGCATTCTATACAGGCAAGATATTCGAGTACATTCAAACCGGCAAGCCTATTCTGTCGGTCATTCCTGAAAATGGTGCGGCAGCAGAACTCATTCGGAGGACCAGGACAGGGATCGTATGCGACTGGTCCGACATTGACGCTATAGAAAAAGGCTTTGCTGATATGTATAACAGTTGGGAAAAGCATGAGAGTATAATCGATCCTGATGAGGAGGAAATTGCCCGTTACGACAGAAAGGCTCTGACAAAAAGCCTGGCAGATCTTCTGGACAGGGCGGACCAATATAAATCCAAAAGGGAGGACTGACTTATGAAAATGATTGATGAGAAGGGGCGCGTCTTTGGGAAAATCAATATCTTCGATCTGATCGTTCTGCTTGCTTTGATCGTAGCTGTGGGAGGCATCAGCTATAAGGTGATAAAGGACAGGATCGAAGGAAGTGGACAGGCCCCGACCAAAACTTATATTGTTACCGTAAAGTCCAGTGCAATGCCTGCATCATATTCCGAAGCATTAAAGAAGGATCCCCGGATCTATTATGACAATGATCAGTTCGTCAATGCCAGGATAGTCGATGTCCGGGAAGAACCGGCTGTTATAACAGTGCAGACCGATGACGGGAAACTGGTCGAAGCCGTAAGTCCGGACCTGAAGGATGTATATATCGATATCGAGGTCGAGGACAAGCTGGATATCCCGGATATACGTATCGGCCGTTACGCCGTGGCCGTAGGAGGCAAGATCACGGTTAAAACTATCTATGCCGTCGGTGCCGACAGCCTGGTGCTCGACATAAGAGAAAAGTAACCGGGGAAAGAGTCTTGATATCCGGTTTATAAGCTCAAAATCAGGCGAAGTCCTGGTTGAGTCCGAGGTAAGTATTATGCTGGAGATTTGGTTTAAAAACAGCTTGATATACCGATTTACCCTCGCCGTGCTGGAAGTGATCGGACAAAGCTATTTCGGCAGGCTGGTGGAAAAAACGGGTATGGCGCTTGTGAACAGCAAGATAGCCCATTGCCTGCGATATATCGCGAACCGTCCGTATAGACCTGACAATTCGATGGTTTATCGTTTGCTGGAACGAATCAATCAGAAAAGTTCGGCATTCAGGGAGAGAATGTTTCTCCTGCTTAAGGAAAGCTGTGTTTATTCCCTGATGTCGAATTCAAAAGCCTTTTTCCTGTTCAGCTCATTTCTGATTCCCATGGTTGCTTTTTATCCTTTTATCGATGAACTGGGAAGAAAGTATTTTGGCGGACTCAGGCTGATCGGGCTTTGGGATGAGGCATATCTGCTCATATCTGCTGGTTATGTTTTTCTGTACTGGTTTTTTGTAAAGAGAGACAGGCCTTTGGCCAGCACTCCTGCGGGAGCTCCCATGCTGCTTCTGATGGCAGTATCGATATATCTCTGTTTGATGTATTCACCTTATCCCCACCTGGGATTTGAGGGACTGAGAGTCGTTATCCAGTATCTTTTCTGGTTTTTCATATTGAACAGCTATCTGACTGATGATAAGAAAGCATACCTGGTGATCAGGCTTTTGGTCTATGCCGGAGGAATAATGGGTATTCATGGAATCATCCAGTTTATCCTGCAAGTCCCTACTCCCTCGAGCTGGACCGATATTGCCGAAGGATTTACAGGTACGCGAGTATTTTCTATCGTTGAAAGCCCCAATGTACTGGGCAGCATTTTTATCCTAATGATACCCCTGTGTCTGGCCCTGATCCTTCAGAGAAACAGGGATTTTACAGACAGGCTTGTTTTCTTCGTATTGTTTGGAGCCATGGGGCTCAGCCTGGTTCTGACACTTTCCAGAGGAGCCTGGCTCGGAGCGGCTGTGGCGATGGGTATATTCTGCCTAGCTGTAAATCCACGCTGGCTTTTCCTGCTTGGAGCAGGAGGAGGAGCTATGCTGATGGTCCCGTCGGTCATGAACAGGATAACGTATTTGCTTTCACCACAATATATAATAAGCAGCAGATCAGGAGGCAGGCTGCTCCGTTATGAGACCGGATGGAACATGTTTCTGAGGAACAAATGGACAGGAGTAGGCCTGGGGCATTTTGGCGGCGCTGTCGCAATGAATAACAAGAATCTCGTGCCCAACACATTCTACATGGATAATTACTGGCTTAAGACAGCGGTAGAAATGGGAATATGGGGCGCGGCAGCTTTTGCCCTGCTGATCGCATTCCTGGTCTTCTGGTCCATCCGTGCAGTAAAGCAAAGCGAAGATTACGATACACGCCTGGTGACAGCCGGCGGGTTTGCCGGTCTTTGCGGCGTATTGATCCATAATTTCGGTGAAAACATATTCGAAGTGCCCTACATGGTGGTCTATTTCTGGACTATTGCAGCGCTTGTGTTCTATTTCGGCTTCAGCCGCAAACGGTATTCCTTGAGCTGAAAAAAGTACAAATATAAAAAAAGTGCAAATTTTAGTCTTATGTATCCTCAGGCATCAGATCATGTAATATGTCAGGACAGATAAAGAAAAGATAAAAATTAGAGCTTTTCTTTATTTTTTATTTATCAGGTTTTATATAATACCAGATAAATAACGACACTATGCTTATGCGGAGGACTATATGAGAATTCTGATGCTTGATCTGGATACATTGCGGCCTGACCATCTCCATTGCTATGGATACGGCAGGAACACCTCCCCTGCTCTGGATTCGATCTGCGCCGACGGTATGAGATTCGACAATTATTATTGCTCGGATGCGCCTTGCCTTCCTTCAAGAGCCTCCCTTATAACCGGTACTGCAGATACAAAAACGGTGTAAATGTGCTGTATAATATAAAGGAAGACCCTCTTGAGCAGGTCAACCTGATAGACAGCAGCAAATACAGGGATATTGTAAGGGAACTGGATCAGATCATGATCAGGGAGATATTCGAATCCATACAGAAGGCCAATGATGAAAAGCTGGTCAACCACGGAGGAATATCTGGTGAGGGTCCTTTCGGTGAATGTGGCTGGAAGAGAACTTATCCCTCAAAAGGCGCGTTTGATGTGAGACTTTAGAAAGTAGGAAAAACAATGCCTCCTATAAGCATGCTGATAAAGCCGGCCTCCTCGGCCTGCAACATGAAATGCAAATACTGCTTTTACAACGCTATTGCAAATAACAGGACCAATGCTTTTACGGGAATGATGAGCATTGAGATCCTGGAAAAGCTGGTGAAGGAAGCTCTTGAAACTGCGGAAGGACACTGTTCTTTCGGATTCCAGGGTGGTGAGCCGACACTTCGGGGCCTTGATTTTTATAAGACCTTTATTGAACTCATCAGGAAATATAATAAAAAGAATCTCAGCGTCCATTGTGCGATACAGACCAACGGTGTCCTGATAGACGACGAATGGGCTTCTTTCCTTGCAGAAAACAAATTCCTCGTAGGATTGTCGCTGGATGGCCCGGAGGAGATACACAATCTCAACCGCATCAAGCAGAACGACCATGCATCCTTCAACGACGTCATGCGCGCTGCGAGGATCATGACGAAGCACAAGGTAGATTTCAACATACTCTGTGTCGTTACCGGGCGGGGAGCGAGGAGCATCGAAAAGATATATAATTTTTTCAAAAAACAGGGCTTTAGGTATCTTCAGTTCATACCCTGTCTTGAGCCTATCGAGCAGGAGCGGGGATCAACGATTTACGCCCTGAGTGTAAAGGATTTTGAAGAGTATCTTATAAGGCTTTTCGATCTGTGGTACAACGATTATATCAAGGCCAACTATATAAGCATACGCCATATCGACAATACAATAAGGATGCTCAGAGGGGAGCCTCCTGAGCTTTGCAGCATGTCAGGCTGCTGCACAATACAGTATGTGGTCGAGGGAGACGGCGGCGTTTATCCCTGTGACTTTTATGTTTTCGATGAATGGCGTCTGGGCACTATAGGTGTTGAAAGCATTGCAGAAATGAGAGAGAGCGAACAAGCTCGCAGCTTTATCGAAGGATCCCGGGTTCTTCCTGAGAAGTGCCGTTCATGCAGATTCCTGGGGCTGTGCCGCAACGGCTGCCGGCGGGACAGAATGGACGATACCGGCCTCAATTACTATTGCGAGGCCTGGAAGAATTATTATGACTACATACTCAAAAAATTAAGAATTTAAACCAGGGGGACGGTTCTTCTGGTATATTTTTCTCATTCCTTGAGGAGTCTGTAGGCAGTCTCCACATTGGCATGGGCCATGATCCTGAGGCGCTTCTTTGATTGACTGAGCTCTTCTTTTATTTTTTCACGATTTCGCCATATGGAATCAAGCTGTCTGCATATGCTGTTCTCATCAAGGTTGTCTATGGTCCCAGCGGAGGGCTGGCCGATATCCTTCAAAAATGCTCCTACCTTTGGCTCGTACACCAGACCCAATAACGGAACGCACTGACTTGCCGCGTAAATGACAGAATGCAGACGCATGCCGACCATCAGTTCGAATCGTGACGTCAGACCCAGAAGCAGTTCGGAGGCATAAATCCTGCTTATGATGGAAGAAGGGTGTTCCATGCGGCTCCTGATGGCCTGAGATATTTCATAATCTCCGGGGTACTGCATGGGAACGAATACCGGATGTGCATCGAAGTTTTCAACGCAATAATCTGCGATTTTGGCGATCTGATCCATATAGCCTGAGTTGGCCCATTTTCGGATCGAAAAACCTATCAGGGGCTTATCCGAAGGTATTCCTTCTGATTTCATCAGCTTGTCCACATTATCACTGCATGCAGGTTCCAGCAGAATAGCAGGGTCCGAAGTTACATAAATGTTCGGATTCGTTATGCCCATAGCTTTTATTTCCTTAAATGACTCGGAGTCACGCAGGCTTATGGCATGAAGACTGTTGAGGATCTTTCCGGCAAAGTGTCTGTTGAACTTGCGTTTTATCGGACCAATACCATTTGCGAACAGCATTGTTTTGGTACCAAGCTTTTTAGCCATCCTGAGTACGGTAAGATAGTACCAGATGGACCGGGTGCTGGTATTGTCCTGTATAAGGCTTCCGCCGCCCGCAAGAAAAAGCCTTGAAACTTTCAGCTTCCGGAATACCTTGATCAGATTGAAGCGGTTGACTGAGTCAACAAGATACAACTTTTTTGTTTCCCGGGGCTTTCTGGAGAATATTATGAATGACAGCTCAGAATCAAGGCTTCGCAGAGAATCGATTATCGAACGCAATATGGCCTCGTCGCCGCTGTTTTTATAGCCGTAATACCCAAGTATGGCGACATCGTATTTTTTATTGTCTTTTCTGTTTTTGGATTCGGTCTTCAAAATAGTATCATATATTGTCAGCTGTGTTTCACACATCTTACGCAGTGAAAATTCAGCTTCGGCTTTTTTATTGAGGGAAGAACCCATCATTTCGCGTTTTTCCCTGTCGAGCGAAAGCTCGGCAAGATGAGCTCCGAGAGTTTTCCAGTCCTTTGGCTCAACAAGATATCCGTTTATGCCCGATTCCACAAGATCGCCCAAACCGCCGACCCGTGTACCGACGAAAACCTTTGAAAAGCGTGCGCCTTCCAGTACCACATAGGGAAAACCCTCGCTGATCGACGTGAGTACATTGATGTCAATGATCTGGAAGAAATCATAGGGTCTGTCGACCAGGCCGGTAAAGTGTACATAAGGAGCCAGCCCCAGTTTTTCGGCAAACTGCTTCAGATGGGGCATCAGCTCATCGCCCGGTCCGGCGATGATAAAACGGGCATCCGGATTCTTTTTGATTACCTCTGCGGCTGCCCTGAGAAAGGTTTCGTGATCCTTTACGGGATGCAGTCTGGCCATGATGCCGATAAGCACGCAATCCTCCGGGAACTGTATATTGTAACGGGCAAAAAACTCCCTTCTGGTGCAGACGGGTATCTCATTGTCAAAAGGGATGCCGTTGTTCACAAGGTACAGGTTCTGGGGATTGAAGCCTCTTTCCTTGAGGATCTCCCTGAGGCTGCTGGACACGCTTATATGATAATTTATCCGCCTTAAAGCGATCATGTTTATGACACCGAATGAATACCTCTTCAGGAAGCTGTGCATATAATCAAGATGGTAATCGCTGTGAACGGTTGTAACCACAGGGATCCCGGTAATACGCTTGATGATGGAAGCCATCATGTTGGCTTTGGCGCCATGGGCATGAATGATATCATATTGGCCTGATTTGACCAGCTTCAGAGTCCTGCTCAGGTCCATAAAGACATTGCCTGTTTTGACGACGCGCGCATCAATTCCCATGGCAACGGCGTCATCATGAAACCTGCCCTTCCTGTAACTTACCAAAGTTACCTCTATTTGTTTTCCCAACTCCTTAATAAGCTGAAGGACATGGCTTTTTGCGCCGCCTTCGTCACCGCCGCCAATAAGATGTATCACCTTCATACCAGGTCAGGTCCTTTCGAAAACAATTACAATTTGACATCGCGCCACTCATTGCCGATGAGGATGCGTTGATGCCGGTATCCAACGCTTTTCAGAAGCTCATGGGCTTCTTTGTAATAGAAGTCTATTTTATCGGGCTGATGGCTATCTGAATTAACCATAACAGGAATGTCCATTTCCAGGCACAGTTCCAGGATCCACCTGCTGGGGTAGGGATCAGACGTATAGCCCCGTGCAATGCCTCCTGTATTGACCTCAACGATAGCATTTGAAAGAGATATAATCTCAAGGGTCTTCAAAACTTCCTCGCGATAATAGTCATCTTCCTCGTCAAAATAACGGCCGTCTGCATTGTTCTTCCTTATCACATCCAGATGGCCGATAATATTGGGAGGCATTTTCATGAGCATTTCCCTTATCTGTCCGTAATAAGCCTTTACAAAAGAACAGATATCATTATCGAACCCTTCTTTCAGTGTTTCCTCAAATTCCTCACGAGTACCGTCAACAGGCATGTAAACACCGGTCCGGTCGTTCCATATAAAATGGACCGAACCAATGGTATAATCTACTCCGTTTTTTACGCGCCAATCGACACAGCCGGGATAATAATCTGTTTCCAGACCGGTGTATATTTCGATGATCCCATTGTATTTTTCCTTGAGATGCCTGATTGTCTTAATATACTCGTCAAAGCATTCAGGCTTCATGTTCCAGTCTGAATCAAAAACTACAGGCGCATGGGCAGAGAACCCGAATACCTTGAACCCTTTGGATATGGCCGAATCTATATATTGCTCCAGCTCTCCAAAGCCATCATCGAAACGGCTGTGGGAGTGAAATGAACTTTTAATCATACAGCTCCTTTTAATGTTTGCCGTTCTTTGAGAAAACCTTTATCATATCTCCCAGCGTTTTTAGAGATATAAGTTCGGCATGACGCTTTATCTTCTTAGTTGTAGTTTTCTCAAATTCACCTTCACGTATTTCAAAGTGTTTTATCTTTTTATATGATGAAAGTTTTTTATTGGCTTTCTGTACTTCCTGCTTGATCAGCCTGTAAAGCTCGTCGGGCACCGGTACCTGGCCGAATTTTTCAACGATGACCTCCATGTTCGGAACTATCTTGGCGCATACGATGGTATCGGATTCATTATCCAGATCCACACCGTAAACCAGTGATTCTTTTATGTACTCGCTTTTGTTGAGGTAGAGCTCGACATCTTCCGGGAAGATATTCTTTCCGTTTTTCGTGACGATAACGTTTTTCTTTCGTCCCGATATATAAAGGAAATTGTTATTGTCTATGTATCCGTTGTCCCCTGTGTACAGCCAGCCGTCACGCAGCACTGCGCTTGTCGCTTCAGGGTTCTTGTAATAGCCCAGCATGGTGATGGGGCCTCTTATTTTGATCTCTCCTATCCCGTCAGGACCGGGATTGTGGATGGCCACCTCTATTCCGGGAAGAGGCTGACCAGCGGAAGAATCCCTGTAGAAATCAAGACGATTGACAGAAACTATGGGCGAACATTCGGTCAGACCATATCCCTGCATGATATTCAGGCCCATCGCTCTCAGGGCTTTTGAAACCTTTGGATTGAGAGCTGCAGCTCCTGATATTATCAGACGGAGATTTCCGCCCAGGTTATCCATGACTTCCTTGAAAAGCTGCCTTCTGACATCTATGTTGAGCTTGAAAAGCAAATGGGATATAAAAAGACCGAACTTCAGGGCAGTAAGACGTTTTTCCTTTTGTGCCTTCTTGATGATCTTCGTATAAACATTTTCCAGGATAAGCGGAACACTCATTATCATTGTGGGTTTATATTCCTGGAGGTTATTGGTGATATGCCTCAGGCCTTCGCAGAAGCAAATGGTCACTCCCAGGTAGACCATGGTAAGAAAACCTGCCGTGCATTCATATGTATGGTGCAAAGGCAGTATCGACATGATAAGATCGCTGTTGTCGGCATACAGAAGCTTGGAGACAGCCATTATATCCGATGCGATGTTCTTGTGGCTCAGCATGACTCCCTTGCTCTGCTCTGTAGTTCCCGACGTGAATATGAGCATGTTCATGGCATCCACATCTATGTGTGCATCGACGAATGTTTTGTTCCCGTTATTCAGCAGTTCTTTTCCTCTGGTCATCAGTTCATTGAATGACAGTACTTCATCATTTTCACTCTTTTTAAGATCGAAACAGATTATCTTTTTCAGAGTGGGGAGATTTGCCTTTGCTCTGAGCAAGACGTCGAGATACGCTTCAGAGCAGAAAACTGCGCTTGCTTCGCTTCTTTCAAGGAGTGATGAGATCTCATTCTCAGGCAATTCCTTGTCCAGAGGAACAACTATGCCTGTTCCGTTGACAATGGCCAGGTAGGAAACACACCACTCATACCGGTTTTCACTCATAATGCCGATCATGCTTCCCTTAAGACCGATATCGCACAGGGCTGTACCCAGATAGTTGATATCATTGCTGAATTGCCTGAAATTGACGTTCCTGATTGAACGGTTGCTGCTTTTTACCAAAAAAGCATCCAGATCACCGTATATTTCTGCGCTTTGACGGACCATGTCACGAAGATCGGTGATATTTCTGACTTCATAGAGTTTACTACCTTTACCCATAGTCTGAACCTCAACTCTCCCCTTAATATGGACTTTATTGGTATATATTGAGTTTATTATACTTGATACATGGAAAGATGGCAATGAGGTTGTCAGAACCGGCATTATGACAATTATTAAGATATGTTAAAATTTACTTACAATTTGCTGATAAAAGTCAAGTCCAAATTAGTGTGTAAATTACCTCGGTCATCAAACGGTAGCTAATGAGACAATAGCCTAAGCGTTTATGCCGCGAAAGCTGTTGACGATGAGTACATGGCATGTTAGGCTGTTGG
>DULR01000030.1 GCA_012840245.1 Clostridiaceae bacterium | reverse complement strand
TATCACTTTAAGCACATAAAGATTTGCCCTTTTCTCCACTTTATTCTGCTGTCAAGGTACAGATTACCAATTCGTTACACTTTTGTAATCTCAAATCGCTGTTTTCATAACTTTTTTGACACTACCAAGCTTCTGAACCCATACCAAACACCTCCGCCAGCTACAACTATAATCAGTATAAATACAATCCATCTATTAAGTTTATTTTTCTTATTTTCACTCATCGCTTCTGTCTCCGCTGCTTTCAAATAATTCTTTATAAATTTCTGTCAGCTTATCGATTAATTCTATCAGTTTGTCAGTATCGGAGTCACCTAATGAAACTACAAGCCTTTCAGCAATACTTAATATCCTCCTGTTTGCCTTTTCGATGGCTTCAATTCCTTCTTCAGTCAATTCGATTTTGACGCTTCTCCTGTCTTCTGAATCAATATTTCGCGTAATTAACCCTCGTCGTTCCAAATCATTGAGAATTCGGGTAATGGAGGGGCGAGACAGCTTGAGAATATCTGATAAATCTGCAGCTTTAATGTGTCCTTGATTGCTTGACATACCGTTATTCGAAAGCCATATGTTCCTCAAAACGAGATATTCGCCTTGAGAAAGGTCACCATTACTTATTAGTTTATTTAACTGTCTTCTCATATTTAAACAGGAATATAACAAACGGGATCCTTTTTGCTGTATCATGTGAAAAACCTCCTGATGATATTTTAGTTTATAATGATAATTGTTTTGTATATAAATTATTTTAAATCAAAACTAATTTTATTTCAATTTAATATCTGACCGTCTCTGATAATATCATCAATAGTAAACACTGCAACCCGGGGAATATTCCTATCCGCAAGATAAATAAAACCATCATCATAAAATAATGTTCCAAATGCTTTCGCTTCCAGAACCACATTCCAATTACACATATCCCAAATTTGAATTCTATTTTTTGCTACACAAACAAGATATTTATCGGTCATGATCGCGCGTCCCAAAGAACACCCGGCATTTTTGATCTGATGCAATATTAAGCCATTGTTTTTATCCCATATAATAATGGAGTTATCAGCAGATACTGAAACAATATATTCTCTGAACGAGTATATAAAGTGAATATTCCCTTTGTGGCCTGAGAAAACGGTAATTTCAGACTAGCTTCCACAAGCATCCTTCACCATTTTCAACTCATCAGGATAAATGCAGTGCTTTATTTTGCTATTCTCGACCGCTGCAATGCATTCATCCAGATCTATCCAAATCACACTCTCAATCTCTTCCTTTTCAAGTATAAATTCATCTTCAGCCATATCCCGCCATAAAATGAATACTCGCGAATACTGCCTGTCATGAAATGGTTTAAAACAGAAAAAATCATCCCAGATAACAATTCTGTCTCCGCAGAATATCAGATCACCATCACATGCTGAAATACCTAATTCCTCTTCCAGCTCTTTTATGGCAGACTCGACAAACCCCATGCCTGCAGGGATATGTCCGGCGCTTGAGATATCATAGCAACCCGGGAACGATTCTTTGGTTTCACTTCTTTTCTGAAGCAGGACCTGGATCCTGCCCTGTTTTTTTCTGACAAGCCATACATGTGATGTCCTGTGCATTATGCCTTCTTCATGAGCTATATCACGCTCTACTGTCTGCCCTGTCGGATTACCCATTTCATCAACTATATCCAGAATCTCCATATTAAAATACCCATTCCTTAAATCATAAATAAAACATGCGATCCATGTACCTGCTCAGGCAACATCATCTTTGATATTATTGAGTATCCATCGATCAGTTATCCTGGCAGCTTCCTCAGGTGTAAGATCAGAAATATCAAGGAGCTTCATCGCAGGCTTTGTTTATTTGTAATTTTTTGTACCTGAACATAACAGCAGTTTAACACACATACTACGCAGAATAAAACTTTTTATGCTTTTCTTAAAACTTTCCCATATGGATATGAAGGATCCTTATTTTCAACAACAATTCTGCCTGGACTGCTATCATAGAGCCTTTCTCACTATCACTAAATACAACTTCAAGCATAGTTCCATCTCTTATTGAAATATCAATAATTCTACTTATGTTATCGTATATATCAACTTAATCCTACACTATTCTAATTCTGAAATTAAATAAGGCATTCTATGCGAATATGAACGCTTAAATGCCTTATTACCCCGATTACTTTTCTAGCCTAAATCGTCCATTGTATATCACTTTGGGTATTCTAAACCAAATATATCGACAATAAGATGCTGCAAGCCTTTCATCGGACTTGGGATAGGTATGTCAAGAACATACATCAGACCTAATGCAAACGCAATGACATAAAAAACAGAAAAAACAGCAAGTTCCCTCCATTCCTTTCTCTTTATAAGCCCCGGAACGTTGATTATAAGTACAAAAGCATAGATCAATAATAGAAATATCATATCCCCTTACCCCTTTCTAACTTCGGTAAACCGCGTATTTTCGCAATCAATAGCGATAAGGGCGGAAAAACAAATATAAGCGGAGCGGAGTATATAATGCCCGCATTCAGTGTAATCATAGCATGATCTACAGGTGATTGAAAAACAGTAGCAGCAATAATGACCTCGATGCCTGCCAAAGGCAAAACCAGCGGTAAATATGACTTTAAACCAAATAATTGAGAAAGAGCCACTACCAATGCATAAAAGAAAAGACTGCATTTAAAAAATATCAATATCGTCTGTGCAATGCCTATCAGAAAATCCATCCTTGTCAACACAGTACCAATATTAATAAGACGGATTGACTGAAACGATGTAGAAGTCCATATAGTTTGTGTCCTGCCTAAAACCGCTGTGTTTCTGACGGCAACAATAAGAAGACTTACCGCGCCGATCAGTAATCCGGAAAAAGTCTTTTTTACTGCATGGTCCGTTTTATTCAGACATCCCATAATCATCAGAAAAACAACCGTTTCTCCATAGGGTATGACCGACACGATATGGATACCCTGAAATATTCTAATAAACGGAAGCTCAAAAAACGGTAAAAAATTTGAAAAATCCATCTGGTCAATCAAAAGGGTGAATGCACTGACTATGACGAACAACCCGGAAACTACAAACAAATGGCTTACCCTTGCCAACACTTCTATACCTTTAGAAACAGCATATGCACAGGTCGCAGTGAAAACTATCAGAAAAAATATAAATGGTGTGTCTTGCATTAAAAAAGTTATATATAACTCACCAACATCACGGATATTAAAAGATAAGGTCATTGAAAAAAAGAAAATATAATATATGGATATAACTTTACCCAGAAAACGTCCATATACCATATCATTAATTTGAACTAGATTCATCCCAGGAAACTTTTTTGCAAGCACCACATAGGAAAGAATAACAGGGGCTGTTATAGCCAGTCCTGCTAATATAACCATCCATGTTTGATGTTCGGTTATTCCTACTGTAAAATCTACCAATAAAACAGATCCCAGAACAAAACCGGCAACCAAGAAAAGTAATTGCTGGTTGCTGATTTTCCCTTTTTCAATGCTCATATTTTCTCTCCTAATCACTTGGCGATACCGGTTTATTTAATAAATCAGTTTTTATTATCTTTGTATCAATCTCAATTTTTAATTCTATAGTTGGATATATTTCATCCCATTTATCTTTTAATGCCTTCCACTCCTTATGGTACTTTTTATGTAGCATTTCGCCAAACCTAAAAAAATCAGCTTTTAAATCCCTTGACTTATCAAAGGCTGCCATTATTTCCTGCCTGATAACTTCTGCCGAATTTTCCTGTAATTTCTTTAGCGCTTTATCGTTTGCCAGGTTTTCGGTCGTGGTCTGCTCTGAAAGGCTCGATTCCTCTTTGATTTTTATATTCATTACTATTTTGCCGTCTTTTAATTCCGGCTTTACTTTGCTTTTGGCTTTTATGATTTCAAGAACAGCCTTTCCTTGTTCATTTGGCGAAGAAACGGTTATCACACCGCTTTCCACTTTGTCGAGTACCCACAAAACACCCCGGACTTCATCATGGTTTAATTTGCCAACCATTTTACCATTTTTGATAGCAACCATACCCGACACATAGATATCCTTGCCCTCCTTTTCCTCAACAATACTGAGTAAAGGTACCAGCGGAGCTGTAGTACCACTCATCAGGCATGAAGCAAAATCTTTCATATTCACTTTATAGAAATGAGATGTATAACCATAGTTCTCAACGAACTTTGCAATATTCATAGCAGGATACTTTTCTGTTTCCGATTTTGCATCCATTAAGTCTGAAGCCTTTTTCTCAGCAATAAGGATTAACGCAGTAGGTCTCATTTCATGGGCGCGTAAAAAGAAATCGATATAATCCTGTAAACCTTCTGCAGCTAAATCATTCCCAAAAATCACAGCCTGGTTGTGGGATATAAAAAGCCTGTTTCCTGTTTTATGCGTCATTTCTCTTACTGCATCAAAAATAGAACTTCCCTTGCTTGAAACATTCCAAAATGCCTTGCTGCCTCCTCCGTCGCTGCTATTTCCTGAACCTCCGCCTGCTGCATCCACTTTAACTACCTGTGCTGTCAGTAAAATATCCTCAGAATCCTTTTCTTTATCGACTCCCATTCCTATGACGATTTCCAGATCATTTATTTCCCTTGCGCCCAAACAGCCGGACAAGGCTATAGACAGAAAAAAGAATAGAGTTAAACTCATAACTGAAAATTTCATTTCTTTCCCCATTGCAACCTCTCTCCTCTTATTTGGGATCATTATTGTCTTTATTATATGGTGACGGCATTAGATCCGGACTTTGGTTGTAGGAATCGTAACTGTCCCAGGTAATAGCCTTAGGACGCTTTGACAAGGTCCACAGCGGCATCCTTATAAAAACATCCTTTAAGCCTGCTGTATCCAACGGTACGATCGGCCATAGATATGGTGTACCAAAAGATCTTAAAGATGCAAGATGCAGCAGTGTAGCCAAAAGGCCCATAATTACACCAAAACCTCCGGCAATCCCGGCAAGTACAAGATATATATACCGCAGTACCGTTCCTGAGTCAGTCTGTGCCGGAACAGCAAAGCTTGCAATGGCTGTTGCAGATACAACGATTACCATGATTGGACTTATAAGGCCGGCCTGAACTGATGCCTCACCCAGTACAAGAGCCCCAACAATACCGACTGTCTGCCCAACTGGTTTTGGCAGCCTAACCCCTGCTTCTCTTAAAAGATCAAAGGCAAACAACATCAAAAAAGCTTCCAATATTGCTGGGAAAGGGACTTTTTCACGCCCTTCCGCTATTGATATCAATAGCTGGGTAGGTATAAGCTCCTGGTGAAAAACAGTCAATGCTACATAAATCGCAGGTCCCAGCGTACTGATTATATAGGACAAAAATCTTATTATCCGTATAACGCTTGCAAAAAACGGTCTGGCATAATAGTCCTCTACACTTTGGAAGCTTTCGATAAACACCATGGGCACAACAAGAACAAAAGGTGTTCCGTCGACAAGAATAGCAACGCGGCCTTCGAGTATCTTAGCAGCAACCTTATCAGGTTTTTCGCTGTTTGAAACTGTAGGGAAAACAGAGTAGGGACAATCCTCAATAAATTGCTCAATATATCCTGATTCCAGAATCGCTTCTGTTTTTATTCTTTTCAGCCGTATTCTGATCTCTTCGATCACTTTCGGATTTGCCACACTTTTCAGATATACAATGCATACATCTGTTTTTGACTTTTCGCCAATAACATATTTTTCCACACATAAGTCAGTGTCTTTAATTTTCCTGCGGATAAGAGCAATGTTTTCATTTACATTTTCAACAAAGCCTTCTCTTGGCCCACGTACGACAGCCTCTGTACCTGGTTCTTCAATACTACGGGATTTTATCTTCACGGATTTTATAGCCAAAGCCTCTTTTGAGCCATTTATCAATAGAATGGCTGCTCCTGCCAGTAAACTGTCCAGAAGATCGTTTAACATCGCCACTTTCTTGTTATCTGTCATTGAAATCAGGTTCTTCCTGATGGTATCAATATCATTAAAATCCATACCCACAGCGTTCTTGAGCAGTAATACGTCATACATCAGAGGCTGCAGAATATTTTTATGGATTTCTTCCTTATCTGTTATGCTATTGATAAAAATCAGAGCACCTCTGTTTTTCCTTTCATGTCCAAAGTTGAACTCATGGATCGTTACATCGCTGCTTTCATGTAAAATACTTTTAATTGCTTCCAGGTTTATTTCTAAAACAGGTGATATTGGTTCACTATTGTTCTCACCTGGTTGAGTATTCTGAAGCATATATTTATTTTTTAGAGATAAATAGCGAATTTTCTTAAGAATATATCCAAACATAATAATTCTTCCCAAGCAGTTTTTATTTGTTTATTTTTTACATTCGTTTGCAATTTATTCATCTGGAAAAATACTGAATGCTGATTCTGTTAACAGACGCAACTTGAGAACCTAGTTACGATGCAGCGCAAAAACAGCCTTAAGACGGTATGATAAAGTTGCATCAAATCATACTTTCTGAGGCTGTTTTTCTTGGTATCTGGCAATCTACACCATTGTGGTAATTCTTTTGACCTTCTTTTTAATTTTCACTCTTTATATTAATAACCTACATGATAAACCCTTATAATCTTTCTTTAATCCAGGTGTAATGTGACTTCATGGAATAAAATGGGGCTTTTGTGTATGATTCATTGAACCATACTCCAAAAGCCCCATCCTGTTTTGCTTATCTTCCATAAACTTCGAATTCCCAGAAGGAGTAGCCCCAGGGACCGGTTTTTTCATAAGCTGTAAGTTTTACGTAGCGGGCTTGTGTAGCTGTGAATGATGTTTCGAAATTCATAACAGGATCGCCATTGTTCTTATTGTAAACCGTCATCCATGGACCGTTTTCACTTGCAGCTGCTTCAATTTTGAATCTTGTAGCAGTTGTGGTACTGGCTTCCCACAGAATAACGATCTTATCGATAGAATATGTTCCTCCAAGATCGATCGTATAGGTAAGCTCATAGTTTCCGCCATGCTCTGACTCAAAGCGGGTATTGATGTTGCCGTCAATACCAAAGTTTGCCGGACCGTTGCCTGGTCTGTTTGTTACCGCTGTCTTGCCAAGAGCAACATTTGTATAAGTACTTGGGTTTTGTACCGGTGTTCCATATACTTCAAATTCCCAGAAGGAGTAGCCCCAGGGTCCTGTCTTCTCGGTAGCTGTTAGCTTCACATAACGTGCTGTAACTGCGTTAAAGCTTGTATTGAACGTCTGTTCAGGCCCACCGCTATTCTTTTCATAAACCTTTGTCCAGGGACCATTTTCACTCGTGGCAACTTCTATCTTGAACTTAGTGGCTGTTGTAGTCAGCGCTTCCCAGTTGATTGCGACCTGGCTGACTGAGTAATCAGCACCCAGATCAATCGTGTAGGTCAGTTCATAGTTTCCACCATGCTCAGATTCGAAGCGGGTATTAATGTTGCCATCAATACCAAGGCTGGCCGGACCGTTGCCTGGTCTGTTTGTTACCGCTGTCTTTCCAAGAGCAACATTTGTATAAGTACTTGGATTTTGTACCGGTGTTCCATATACTTCAAATTCCCAGAAGGAATAGCCCCAAGGTCCTGTCTTCTCGGTAGCTGTTAGCTTCACATAACGTGCTGTAATTGCGTTAAAGCTTGTATTGAACGTCTGTTCAGGCCCACCGCTATTCTTTTCATAAACCTTTGTCCAGGGACCATTTTCACTTGTGGCAACTTCGATCCTGAACTTAGTGGCTGTTGTAGTCAGCGCTTCCCAGCTGATTGCGACCTGGCTGACTGAGTAATCAGCACCCAGATCAATCGTGTAAGTCAGTTCATAGTTTCCACCATGCTCAGATTCAAAGCGGGTATTAATATTTCCGTCAACACCAAGGTTTGCCGGACCGTTGCCTGGTCTGTTAGTTATTGCTGTCTTGCCAAGTGCAACGTTTGTCAAATTCGCCGGAGGAGTTGGTGTCGGCGTCGGTGTTGGTGTTGGTGTCGGTTCTGGCTCGTTAGGTATAACCGGTCCGCCTCTGCCTGGTTCCGGTTCCGTTCCACCGCCTGCCAAAGCAGCATCTTTACTGGTATAAGGAATCAAGTACCTTTCAATTGTACCATTTGAAGCTATATGGGCTGGTGCTGTAGGATCAACAACAAGCCAATACTCGTTAAATCTATGTCTGTCTCTTGACCATAGATATTTCGCATTTTCGGTTCCATTATTAAAAATGATCAGATTCAGGAGATTAATATCAAATTCTAATGAGAACCAGCCATCTGCACCCTTGACCAGAGGTGAGCCAGGGAATGAGCCCGCAGGCCACTCCCACCAGTTGGTATCCAGGCCATACCAGTATGGAGTGTTCCCGAGCTGATTCGTTGGATCGTAGATATTGAGCACAGGACCTCCGGGTGGTGTTCCGCCACCAATAAGCGCAGCTTCCCTGCTCTTATACTGAGTCAGATAGTGATCTTTGCTGCCTCCCTGACCATTATACGCCAAAGCGTTCTTATCGACTGCAAAATAAAGATCCTTACTGTTATGCAGGTTTTCGTCCCATACATACTTGATCTGAGTCGCAGGATCACTGCTTCCGTCATTTAAAATGAATGTGGATATGGTGCTGAGATCCATTTCAAATGCAAACCAGCCATCGGTCTTCTGCACAGGCATACCAGGCCATGGACCGCTCATTTCCAGCCACTGGTTGATCCAAATACCGGAATAAACATACGCAGTGTTACCGAACACGTTGTCAGGATCATATATGTGTATTTGGGGTACCGGTGGCGGATTCGACGGATCGACCCTGAACCTTGCCTGCAGTGACATACTTGATCTTGCTGTAAAGCTGTATGTCCTGCTGTTACTTACTTTTGTGTTGCCCTCATACCAGCCATCGAAGATATAGTGATCATACGGATAAGCATTCAGAGTAACCCATGAATTATCATTATATGTACCGCCTCCTGTAGCTGTACCTCCCGTTCCTGCTGAAACTTCGATAACGCATTTTACATTGCCAAGTGCGGCAGGAACAGCATCATCTGGAACATAACGTATCACCGGGTTACCCTTGTCTCTGTATAGTTTGCCGAGTTCTGTCAACTCTCCGGTCGTTCGTTTAGTCAAAGCTGCATGGCTCCCTGCACTCTCACCATATGGATTGCCATCCGGATCTCCGAAAGAAAACCATGCATAACGCTCTACGTAAGGACAATTATCAAGATAGTCAAGTACCTTGTCCATATAGTTATATACATCTTGCTTAGTATATCCCCAGGGTTGTATGTCATCCTGATTGCTTGGCCAGTTTGCCACAGCAAACTCAGTAATCCAGATAGGTTTGTGATAACGATTCCACAGATCCTCAATCAGTTGCCTGAAGCCTGCGATCTGATCTGCCCCGGGTGATGTATCGCCAGGCCAGCCAGGATAACTATGAACTGTAATAAAATCAACCGGATAGGTACCGTCTGGTCTCTTAATAAGTTCCATAAAGTCATAGAGCCATTGACCAGGCTCATTTCCATATTCCCAGGCAGCTGCGGGAGAACCGATACGCTTTCCGGAATCAACAAAGCTTGGCCACCAGCTGCGGGCTACTGTAGTTGCAGGAGTATTAACCTGCCCTGTGTGATCCGGCTCATTACAGCCAAGCACTGTTTTATATTCTGTGATTTTGCTGGGATCACATGGTCCGCTCCAGAACATGGGCGTAAAATCAAGATCTCTTACGACTGGTTGATTCGATTTGTTCGGGCTCCAGGTGTAATACCAGCTGAGATTCATATTCTGCATGTTCGAAAGGGCATCAAAAAAGCCGATGCCTTTTTTACTGACATAAAACGTTCTGGGGCTGGTCAGAACCTTCTGTCCGTTTGATAGCTCGGCTTCGATCCAGATGGTATGAGTATCGACATCAACAGTATATACTTTGTACTCCATGGTGCCTTCAGAAGTCGCTTTACAACCTCACCAGGTTTGTCGTCCAGATACACTACGTATCTTACTGCATTGGCCAGCGCGTTCCACTTGACCCAAATCGGTCCTGCAGGGATCAGCTGCTCCTGGGCAGGATAAATGATCGCATTAGTTCTCCATACCGAAGCAGACCCAATCACTTCCGCAGATGCAACGGTAGGCATGGCTAAAAACATGTTCAGCAGCATGCATAACACAAGCAGAACGGGAAGTATTCTTCTTGTCATACATTCAACCCTCCTTAAAAATCCTCAAGCCGGTCCGTATTATCAGCTTTATCTGCCATAAGTTTAAGTACCAGGATAAGGTTTGGATTATCAGGGTATGACATTGTGATATCCTGATTTATAACTTTATAGTTCTTTAGTCCTTCGAAGTAAAAACCATAATCACTGAGTCGTTCAAAAAGGATGTGGATATTTTTGACCTTATTGACGATTTTAAACTTCCTTACATCAACTATAAAATCGCCGTTTACATGATCACCCGATATAAGCATGTTGTATAAGAGATGGAACGGGCGATATGGAGCGATTCTTGATTCTCTTGCCTGAGCCGAAAAGCAGTTATACTCTTCTGTTTTATACAGCGGCATTCCAAATCTCTCTGGTGATTCTATGATATCTCCGTATATGTCAACATACATATTCCATATTTCATCAAATACAGAATCAAATTCCGCTCTGGATACAGAATTTAAGAAACAACTATGTACATCAAAACTATCCGGTAACCTCACCACTTCATCCTGACGTATCTTTGCCCACTCCTGGACCCAATAGATCTTTTCCATTTCTTTTTCCCCCTAATATTTAATCTGTATTTTAATATTTTCTCATCCAGTTCAGACTCTGTTTACAAAAAACTCAACTCTTTTTCAGGCAGGATACTTCTTTATCAAACCATGTTATAATGTTATCCCGTATATCTAATACTGAATCTTCCAAGGGTATCTGAAGGCCATGGCAACCGCCGTCACAATGACCGATTTCTCTTTTTCTGCCGCAGCCATACCCTTTTGCAATCAGCTCCTGTAAAAATAGAGAAAAGGTTTTGATGGTGTCAGAGTACTCATTTGTATTTACCGGTTTCACATTGATATGGTATCCATTATTGAGTGAAGCGTTGATTCCCCACAGATCTTTTCTTCTGCAGCAATACTTTATATAAATATGAAATCCTTTTACTTCTGCAACGCATGTAAGCCCCTTATTCATATAGTGCTGATGCAGCTCCAGAATGAAATCCTGAACTTTTGGTGATAAAGTTCTGATCGTATCCTGCAGGATATAAAACACATCTGTTTCATCCTTTTTCAATGCCCTGTAATCACAGCGCAAAAAAACATCCTGATTGACGAGGGTGCCATGGTCTGTTTCAGCGATTGCCATAACCTTCAAACCTGTGAGCATCATGGGGTCATCGGGATATGTTTTCATATTCATGGGCAACCTTTCTGCTGTTATCATAGATAGCGCCTTTTTCATATAAAACATCGTAAAGCCGGACCAAAAAGGATCTGAATACCAAAACACCCTTTCGTATATTCTCTTCAGGTAACGTTTCTGTATATATAGGATTTATTGCATACGCTTCCTGAGTTCCGGGTACCATAATCTCTCTTAAATATTTTGCCACATCCTGAAGAGTTTTTCTCATTTATCTCACCTGTTATATCTATAACTTATATTTTCGAGTTCTTCATTATGGGTATTAACCATTTAACCGATTACCATATTTGATCTGACATCAAGACGATTAACTCCACATGGCCCGAGCCGCTTGGATTGATGTCTTAGGCTGATTTTTTGAACCTTACGTTTACGGGAACATGTCAATGGTTTTTGGTTGTTTTTAAAATTCTAGGTATGCGGAAACATATCAACAAAACACCGTGCTATTCGGTTCTATTGTTCACGACTAAATATAACTGTAATCGTTGTACCCTTTCCAGGCTTGCTCATCAATCGAATCTTTGCATTATGGAATTCGGCACTGTGCTTTACAATAGAAAGGCCCAGACCAGTTCCACCGGTTTCCCTTGAAT